>JAZUMM010000039.1:0-13340 GCA_045603625.1 Acutalibacteraceae bacterium
CCATAAGCCAGCGAACAACCTCATCAAGTGTACGTTGGTCAGAAACATCAAACTGTTCAGAGTCATGCGGTCTTTCTTCTTCGGTATAGCCACCAACAGATGTACGTGAAGCGCCGCTGATTTGCGAAATGCCCATATGAAGCACCTCGCCCCTTACCTTTTCGCTTTCACGAGTTGAAATAATCATTCCTGTATACGGAACTGCAATACGTATACAAGCAATAATCTTTTTAAACATATCATCGCTTAGACCGTTATCAAAAACAGTCGGGTCAATATCGTCTGCACGTTTAATACGAGGCACACTTATTGTATGCGGACCAACGCCATGAACTGCCTCAAGATGTTCAGCATGCATAAGAAGACCTATAAACTCATACATATACTTTTCCAAGCCGAAAAGCACGCCAAGGCCAACATCATCAATACCGCCTTCCATTGCTCTGTCCATCGCCTCTGTATGATAATCATAATCGTGCTTCGGACCTGTCGGATGAAGCTCAAGGTAGCTCTCTTTATGATAAGTTTCCTGGAAAAGGATGTATGTGCCGATACCTGCTTCTTTAAGCTTACGATAATTTTCAACTGTTGTTGCAGCAATATTTACATTAACACGGCGGATTGCACCGTTTTTGTGATTAACGCTGTAAATTGTTTTAATACATTCAAGAATATATTCAATGGGATTATTCTTGGGGTCCTCACCTGCTTCAATAGCAAGACGCTTGTGACCCATATCCTGAAGAGCAATAACCTCTGCTTTTACTTCTTCCGGAGTAAGCTTTTTACGCGCAATGTGTTTATTTTTCATATGATACGGGCAATAAACACAACCGTTAACACAATAATTTGAAAGATAAAGCGGAGCAAACATAACAATTCTGTTACCATAGAATTTTTGCTTTATATCATTTGCAAGAGCATAAAGCTTTTCAATTATTTTTTCATCGTCACATGCAAGAAGTACTGCTGCATCTCTGTGAGAAAGGCCTGTGCACTGATAGCCGTTACCAACCTTTTTAGGCTCTGCTTTTTTTAATATTTCTTCAATAAGAGCATAATTGTTTTTATTTTTTTCTGCGTATTCAATTGTTGCAAGAATTTCACCATCATTGATAAATTCTTCTGCTTTTAATGATTTTGGATTATAAATTGCCATAATTAAACTCCTTTCGCATCACCGCGAGATATTTCTATTTTAAAACCAATGCTTTTCATTTTATTTTTAAGATTTTCAATCTCCTGTGCACTCTCTGCACCTGTTGATAGTTTATTATTATAAAGCTCGTATTTTTCACGAACGTTTTCAGGTGAAAGATTTGGCATAATAACATTTGCACCTGATAAAATCCCTTTTTCACGACCATCCTCACCGGCAGTACCAAGAGCAGTTGTTGCTGGTAAAAGAATAAGCGGATTTATTATTCTGATTACAGAAAGTAAAAAGCATGTCAAACTGACACTACCTGCTTTTTCATTTTTAAAAACAGTATTTTTGTGAGGAATAAACGGCCCTATGCCGCACATATGAGGTTTAAATTTTTCAATAAACTTCAAATCCTCGGCAATATGCTCCGCTTTTTGCCCCGGAGCACCTACCATAAACCCGCAACCTACCTGATAGCCGATTTCTTTTAAATTATATAAACATTCCATTCTGTTTTTATAACTCATATTTTGAGGATGCAGTTGTTTATAAAGCTCTTCATTTGCCGCTTCATGTCTTAAAAGATACCTGTCGGCACCGGCAGAAAACAGTAACTCATAGCTTTCTTTCGGACGTTCACCCAATGATAATGTTATTGCACAATCAGGAAAGCTGTTTTTAATTTTTTTAATTAAAGGTACAAGAACATCATCCGTATAAAAAACATCTTCACCGCCTTGCAAAACAAAGGTACGAAACCCAAGCTCGTAGCCTTCTGCACAACAAGAGAATATGCTATCTTCCTCAAGGCGATACCTTTGACATTCTTTGTTGCCTGACCTTATACCACAATACAAACAATTATTTTTACATATATTACTTATTTCAATAAGTCCGCGAATATAAACAGAATTGCCGTATGCTTGTCTGCGAAAAAAATTTGCTTTTGATTTTATATAATCATCAGTTTCCTGAGTTCTGTTATTGAGAAGATATGTATACTCCTCTACCGACAATGAATGAGTTAAACAAAGCTTATTTATAAGTTCAATAGCTTTACTCATCTGTTACCACATTTGAAAGCACAGTTTTTGCGCTTACACCTTTCAGATTACCGATTTTACCGCTTAAGGTTGATATAACATCCTGCGGAGCATCAATTGCAATGCTTATAAGACTTATACTCTTTTCGCGATAAGGAACACCCATTCTGCCGATAATGTATTTTCCGTAATTATGAAGAAGTGCATTTAAACCTTCAACTGCATTACTATCTTCAACAATTATACTTATAACGCCAACTCTTGAACTCATACTCTACCTCCATATATAAAAAATACCGCACCTCGAGAAGGTGCGGCAAACAAAAACAATATATATGAGCCGTACCTTTCAATCAGGAAATTTCCTTTATGTCAGGAACTATAAATATTTTACAATATTTTTTATAAGGAATCAATGTATATTTAAAATAAAACTGAAAAAATAATTATATAATTTTTTTTGTGAGGGAAAATTTTGAATAAAAATCAATATAAAGAATTAGTTCACAAAACCACACCAAAATCACCAATAATAAAAAACTGTATAAAAGCATTTATTTTTGGCGGGAGTATTTGTTGCTTTGGTGAATTACTTAAAACACTTTACGGCTTAACAAGTCTTGACGAAAATGAAATTAAGCTTGCTGTATCAGGCACGCTTATTGTAATTACTGCAATCCTTACAGGTTCAGGTATATTTGATAAAATAGCAAAACACGCAGGTGCAGGCACGGCAGTACCTATAACAGGCTTTGCAAACTCGATGGTATCTTCTGCAATTGAGTTTAAAACAGAGGGCTTCATCTTAGGTACAGGCGCAAAAATATTCACACTTGCAGGACCCGTGATTGTTTACGGTACAATTGCAAGTGTGATTTACGGGGTTATTTATTGGATAACTACCATAATGTAAAAAACAGGCGGTCAATGACCGCCTGTTCAATTTTTATTTTCTTTCTATTTCGGCAATTTCAAACTTCACGATGAGATACATAAGATTGCTATGGGAATCGGTGCATTCAATTTCTAATAAATATCCACCATCTTCCAACTGTTCAATGCAATCTCCCAACCAATATATATCTTGAAATGCTTTAAGCATAATAGGCTCTGTAGCATTCATTTTCATATCTGTGATACGATAGTTATATAATGAGATTCTTTTTATATTTGTTTCGCATAAGGCGTTTTTGCTATCCAGCAGAATTTCCAAGCAATTTCTTTTGGGATGCTTTTCTTTCCAATCAGGTGCTAATTCCAATTCACAAACAGAGAGGATTATTGCATCGTGTAAACCATACTTCCAATACCAATCCGGAAACTGTGCATAATATTCTTCAAGTTTTTTCGCCGCAACTTCTATTCCTTTTTTGCTCATAAAAACACCTCACTTTATTTTTATTATACCACACCGCTATTTTGATGTAAATATTTTTGCAAATTGGTGTGTCCTATATTGACAGCAGAGGGCTTCATCTTAGGTACAGGCGCAAAAATATTCACACTTGCAGGACCCGTGATTGTTTACGGTATAATTGCAAGTGTGATTTATGGGGTTATTTATTGGATAGTAAATAAAATATAATTTTTTATTGTTCCGGCATTGTTTTGATATAATCTGGAAGCTCGGCTTTTTCGTCAAGTTCCCACTGGTAGCCTGTAAAAGAATAGCACATTACGCCTTTATCTTTTACCTGTACCCATAAATTCAAACTGTCATTTTCCCAACAATAGCCTTGAAACTCTTCAGCAGAAAAAACTATAAAGCCCGGAACGATTTTGTCATTCTCAGCTTTATAAACATCAACAGAAGCCACGAAATCTCCGTCTTTATTTTTAAATTCTTTTACTTCCACATAATAATGTTCATTATATGAGTATGTTTTATCCATTGTAAAGCTGCCGTAATCAACTTCTTCCTTTGATGAACCGCAGCTGCATAATAGAACTAATATAAAAAATACAAGAGTTGCAGAGATTATTTTTTTCACAACAAAGCACCTCACAAAATCATTTTTTATATTATACCAAACACAAAAAGATTTTACAATAAAAATATGGCGTTGAATATGCAAAATCAACGCCATGTTTTTTATTTTTTATACTGTCTTTCTTCAGGTTTAAGCGGAGGGTTAAGACCTGCACATACCTTTTGAACAAGTTTTTCAAGCTCCGCCTCTAAATCATCACTTTCAACGTAAAAAGGCTCATGGAATGTAATTGAAATTTTGCCGACGATAGGAATATATTTACCGTTAATAGTAAAAGGAACTATAGGACAGCCTGTGTCATATGCCATTTTAATTGCTCCCATTTTAAACGGCAATATTCTTATACCCTCAGGCTTAATTATTGTTGACTCAGGATAAAGAGCAACAAGTGCACCTGCTTTAAGGTAATCCTCCGCCGCTTCAAGTGCCGCATGGTCTTTACGCTGACGGTGCACAGGAATTACGCCTGCCTGTGTAAAAAGCCAATTTGTGATTTTGTACTTAAAAATTTCATATTTACCTAAAAAGTGAACACACCTTTTTGTTCCTGAGCCGACACAGAACGGATCAAGCACAAAGATATGGTTACCCGCCATTATAGCGCCGCCATCCTTCGGTATATTCTCTTTACCCTTTACCTTTGGCCAGAAAACAACGTAAAATATAAACTTTAAAAATGGTCTGCAAAGCCAATAAATGGTTGGCGAAACGTATTTTTTGCTTATTTTTTTATCTTCCATATAATACTCCTTATAATTTAAAATAAGAAGGATACTGTGGCATTACGTCACTTTTTATAAGCCTGAACACCATCCAACCTTCAGATGCAGTACAGTTATAATGTGTACCGCCTGTAAGTTTACCGTCAGTATAGCTGATTGTTCTTGCAGGAGCAAGACCTATATGGTATACCCTGACAAGATTATCTGCACTTTTTTCATACTTTTTATTAAATATTGTTCCTGTATTGCCAAACTGAAGAACATAGTTTGTACCGCTGTCAGGCTCAGAATAAATAGCAACAAGTGAATCCGGGTCGACATTGTATGTTTCGGAAATGAGAACAATAAACTGATTTGTATTTCTGTCATCAAGCTTATTTTCACCATTTTTATCAGGAATAACAACACCGCCTATATTCGTTGCCTCATAAAGCACCTGAATAGCATCCTTCGCGGTAACATAACCGTCTCCTGTTATATCGCAAAGCTCTACATTTTCGGGAATAATGCCTGCTGCCATTCTTAATATATTATGAGCATCTGTTGTTGTGTATTTACCATCACCGTCAAAGTCACCCTTGAGCACTGCTTCACCTTCTGCAAAAGAAGTAACGCACATACAACCAAAAATCATCACAAGACTGAGAAGCAATGATATAACTCGTTTTACTTTAATCATATCTATCTACCTTATTGCATAAAAAATTTTGAAAAGGCTTTAAACGCCATATACAAATCAAGCTTTGAAATAACTTCATACGGTGCGTGCATAGAAAGAACAGGAACGCCTAAATCAACAACATCAACATCAAGGTTTGCAATGTATTTTGCATCTGTTCCGCCGCCGCCTGCATCTACCTTACCTAATTCGCCGATTTGCCAGATAACATTATCTTCATCAAGTAATTTTCTGATTTTGCCCATATACTCTGCACTTGCATCACTTGTGCCTGATTTACCTCTTGCACCTGTATATTTTGTAATAACAACACCTTTATTAAGATAAGATGTGTTATTTTTTTCAAATACAGAATTAAACGTTGGGTCATAAGCAGAGTTTACGTCTGCAGAAAGGCACTCGCTCTTTGAAAGCACCTCATAAACCTCAAGACCTTCTTGTTTTGCAAGATAAGCAATAAAATTTTTCATATATTCCGACTGTAAGCCTGTATTACCGTCTGAGCCTGTTTCCTCTTTATCTGTAAGAACAGTAATGGTTGTATATTCAGGTTCTGTCACGGCAAACGATGCCATTGCAGCAGGATAAGCACAAACGCGGTCATCGTGACCGTAAGAACCGATAAGACCCCTGTCAAAGCCTATATCATCTGCTTTGAAAGCAGGAACAACCTCTAACTCTGCACTAAGGAAATCTGCCTCTTTAATGCCGTACTTTTCATTAAGTAATTTAAGCACATTAAGCTTAACAAGCTCACTACCTTCATCATTTTTAAAAGGACGTGAACCGACGATTACGTTTAACTCTTCACCTGCGATACCCTCGGAAAGAGTACGCTTACCCTGTTCTGCACCAAGGTGCGGGAGAATATCGGAAATAACAAATTTAGGTTCCCCTGCCTCTTCACCGATTTTAACATTAACCTTTGTACCGTCTGCTTTAATAATAACACCGTGAAGTGCCAAAGGAATTGCTACCCATTGATACTTCTTGATACCGCCATAGTAATGTGTTTTAAACAAAGCAAGCTCATCTGACTCGTAAAGCGGATTTGGTTTTAAATCAAGACGAGGAGAATCAATATGTGCAGCAGCAATTTTAACACCTTCTTTAAGTGACTTTTTGCCCATAACTGCAAGAATAATTGCCTTTTCGCGATTTACGTAATAAAGCTTGCTTCCTGCTTCATATTTTTTTGAAGGGTCAAACTCAACGTAGCCATTTTCTTTTGCAGATTTTACTATTTCCTCTGTTGCTTCCCTTTCTGTTTTTGCATTATCAAGAAAAGCCTTGTAGCCTTCTGCAAACTCATCTGCAAGTGCAACTACATCGCCACCTACAACATTGCAGGCGTGCTTTGGTTTATAAAAAAGTTCATTTTTAAGTTCTTCTGTATTCATAATAACCTCCGTTAATTATATATTATTTCTTCCACCTTAGTTAATTCCTGAGATAAATCATAAGGCGGATAATTATTTATTACTAAATCTGCACGGGAAAGATAAAAATCATCATCCTTCTGACCGTTCATTCTTATAAGTGCGTCCTTTAAAGAAAGGTTATCACGTTTAATAATCCTCTCTTTTCGCACATCAAAAGGAGCATGTGCAACAACCAGCACATCACATTCATCAGCAAAGCCCGATTCAATTATTGCAGCCGCATCAACAATAACAACATCATACTCATCGTAAGCATTCTGGACACTATTACGAATATAACTGTTAATAGCAGGATGAATAACAGAATTAAGCAAATCTGTTTGATGAGGTGTGGAAAATGCTTTTTCTGCAAGTTTTTTACGATTTAATGAACCATCATCGTTTAAAACATCACCAAAAGCATTCTCTAATTCATATAAAAGTCCTTTATCATCTTCAAGCACCTTACGTGCTACAATGTCGCCATCAATAACAAAAGCGCCTTTATCTTTAAAATATTTACTGATGGTTGATTTACCTGAGCCTGTTTTACCTGTAAGACCAACAAGCCTTTTAGATTCCAAATCAATAACCTTAAAGGCAGCTGCTCTTAAAAGCCTGTTCAGAACTGCGAGATTATCATCATCTGAATCGTCAGGACAACGAACAAAGCATTGCTTTGCATTTATTTCATCAAGGTAACGAAGGGAATCAAACAAATCGTGTGAAAGCTTACGATAATCGCCACTTACACCATACTCAATTATTTTTGTATTTATACCCTTGCCTTCACCCTTAAACACCATTGAATATGTATTTTCATCATTATGATTATTTACGTAATCACAGAATTTTTTATAACTGCCACGTACAATCACAACATTTGCATCAGGTGAATAATGCTTATACTTCATACCTGGTGAAGAAACTCTTTCGCTATCCTTTAAAGGATTAAGCACGGCATCGTCAACACAAACCTCGCCTAAAACCGATTTAAGCTGTTTTAAGGTTATATTGCCGGGTCTTAATAATTTAGGAATTGGTGTTGCCAGCGTAATAACTGTTGACTCAACACCTTCATCGCAAGCACCGCCGTCTATTACCATTGGTATTCTGCCGTTTAAATCCTTATAAACGTGCTCTGCCTTTGTAGGGCTGGGCTTGCCTGAAAGATTAGCAGACGGTGCAGCAAGCGGTACGCCTGCAATTTTTATAAGCTTATTTGCAACAGGATGTTTTGGACACCTGACTGCAACGGTATCAAGACCGCCTGTTACACATTGAGGAACCTTTTCTGATTTTGGAAGTATTATTGTAAGCGGTCCCGGCCAAAAAGCATCTGCTAACTGCTTTGCCTTTTCAGGCACCGAGCTTACAAGGTCATATATTTCATCAAAAGAAGAAATGTGAACAATCAAAGGATTATCCTGCGGTCTGCCTTTTGCCTCAAAAATCCTTTTAACTGCATCTTCAGAATACGCATTACCTGCAAGGCCATAAACTGTTTCCGTAGGAATACCAACAACCTGCCCGTCTCTTAAAAGGCGGGCTGCATCTGAATATTTATCGTTGCCGTCTGTGACAAGAATTTTAACAAGTCTGGTATCCAAAATAATTCCTCTTTTAATTTTGCTTTAATCTTTCTGCAGTATCTGCGGTGATAAGAGAATCTATAATTTCATCAAGGTCACCGTTCATTATTGCTTCTATTCTGTATAGAGTAAGACCTATTCTGTGGTCACTTACCCTACCTTGCGGAAAATTGTACGTTCTTATACGTTCACTTCTGTCTCCTGTACCGACTTGTGAACGTCGCTCATCTGCAATTTCTGCATTTTGTTTTTCAATCTGAGCATCTAAAAGACGTGAGCGAAGAATTTTCATTGCTCTATCTCTGTTCTTATGTTGACTGCGTTCATCCTGACACTCAACAACAGTTCCCGTGGGAATGTGCGTGATTCTTATAGCAGATTCTGTTTTATTAACGTGCTGACCGCCTGCTCCGCTTGAACGGAATGTATCTATCTGAAGGTCTGTTGGGTCAATTTCTATATCAACCTCTTCCGCCTCAGCAAGAACGGCAACAGTTACGGTCGAGGTGTGAATTCTGCCACCCGACTCTGTTTCGGGAACACGTTGAACACGATGAACTCCACTTTCGAATTTAAAGCGAGAGTAAGCACCCTCACCTGTAATCATAAAGCTGATTTCCTTCACGCCGCCGAGACCTGTTTCATTAATTGATAAAACCTCAGGCTTCCAGCCTCTTGCTTCAGAATACATTGAATACATTCTGAAAAGTGAATGAGCAAAAAGTGCTGCTTCTTCACCACCTGCACCTGCACGGATTTCAATAATAACGTTTTTATCGTCGTTAGGGTCTTTGGGTAAAAGAAGAATTTTTAATTCTTCCGAAAGGATATTTGCCTTTTCTTTACATTCTTCAACTTCAATTTCGAGCATTTCCTTAAGCTCTTTTTCCGGATGGTCTGCAAGCATTTCTTTTGCAGCATCACCGTCATTTACAGCTTTTTTATATTGCCTGAATGTTTCTACAATGGGAGTTAAGTTTTTAAGCTCCTTCATTAAGTCAGCATATTGCTTCTGGTCTGAAACTGTTTCAGGAAGGCACAAAAGCTCATTAACTTTTTCAAACCTTGCCTCTACATGTGTTAATTTATCAAGCATCCTCGGTCTCCCTGATTATTTTTTTTATATTCTTTTCCGCCTTTGAGCGCGGAATTAAAAATTCTCGTGAGCAACCCTGACACCTGAGACGAAAATCCATACCTGAACGCAAAACATAAAACTGCTTTGCACCACAAGGATGTTGCTTTTTCATTTCTAAGATATCGCCTACGCGTACATCCATCAGAATCCCTCCAAGAAAATACATTAATTAGAAATATTATAACACAGGTTTACATAAAATTAAAGAGTAAGATTAAAATAAATGAAAAAGGTGATAACAAATGACGAAGTATTTTCCTGAGGGATTTTTAATTAATACAAAAGAAAACAAAGCAATTCTCACATCATATGATAATTTTAACAAAGCTTTTCTTGAAAAAACTCCTGTTGAGGCTCGCGTTTCATTCTGTGACTGTGCTCACAATTTACATATAGATTTCGGATTTATTGAAGGAATTATACCCCGTGAGGAATGTGCTTTGGGAATAAAAGAAGGCACAACAAAGGATATTGCTATTATTTCACGCGTAAATAAGCCTGTAAGATTCATAATTGAAGGTATAGAAACAACCAACGGAAAGCCGGTAGCATATTTAAGCAGAAGAAAAATGCAACAGGCATTTATAGACAACCGCCTTGCAGATATGGTCCCCGGCGATATACTTGAGGTTAAAATAACTCATCTTGAAAGCTTCGGAGCATTTTGTGATATAGGTTGCGGAATCAGTGCCCTGTTGCCCATTGATAACATATCTGTTTCACGTATTCCTCATCCTGATGTAAGATTTAATGTCGGAGACACAATAAAGGCAATAATCAAAAGCTTTGATGAGGCAGGCAGAGTAATTCTTACTCACAAGGAATTATTAGGCTCCTGGGAAGAAAATGCAGAATTATTCAAGGTTGGTGAAACTGTATGCGGTGTGATAAGAAGCATTGAAAGCTACGGCATTTTTGTTGAACTGACCCCTAACCTTTCAGGTCTTGCAGAATATGCAGATGGTATTTATGAGGGTGAATTTGCCTGTGTTTACATAAAGAGCATAATACCCGAAAAAATGAAATTCAAGCTTGTGATTGTTGATTCCTTTGAGGATGAAAACCGAAAAGAAAAACCGAGATACTTTATTGATTGTGAACACATTGACTATTTCAGATATTCCCCTGAAAATGCAATAAAAACAATTGAAACGACATTCTAATAACTTCTTGTAAAAACTGTTACTGTATTGTATAATTATCATATCGTTTGATAAAAACGGAGGTACATTTATGCAATACAGTAATTTTAGTTCTATCGGCAAATCAATTTCAAAGCTTGGCTTTGGTTTAATGAGATTACCTAAGGTAAGCGAAAAAGAAGATAAAATTGACAGAGATGAAGCTTTTCGCCTTATTGACCTTGCATTTAAAAATGGCGTAAATTATTTTGACACCGCTTATTTTTATCACGGCGGAGACTCTGAAAGCTTTGCAAAAGAAGCATTAAGCAGATACCCGAGAGAAAGCTTTTACCTTGCAACTAAACTCCCCGGTACATATATGAGAGATGAAAAGAAAACACCTGAAGAGCTTTTTGAAGGTCAGCTAAAAAAATGCGGTGTAGATTACTTTGATTTTTATCTTTTGCACGCCGTTAACAGAGATATTATGAAAACCTTTGAGGAGTACAAATCATACGAGTACCTTTCAGAACAAAAAAAGCTTGGCAGAATCCGTCACTTAGGCTTTTCGTACCACGGTGACCTTGAGTTCTTTTTAGAGCTTATTGACAAATATAAATGGGACTTTGTTCAGCTGCAAATCAACTATTACGACTGGGAAGCAGATAACGCCAAAGCATATTACAAAGCCCTTGAAGACAGAAACATTCCGTGTATTGTTATGGAGCCTGTAAGAGGCGGTTCACTTCACAAGCTTAATCCTGAAGCAAGAGATATTTTTGATGAATTAGGCGATGCATCATACGCTTCTTATGCCTTAAGATACGTTAACGATTTACCCGGAGTTATGACAGTACTCAGCGGTATGTCAACATACGAGCAGATTGCAGATAACATAAAAACCTTCAACGAAGGTAAGCCCCTTTCACACGAAGAAAAAAAGGCTATTGAAAAAGCTAATTACTTTTTCAGACAAAATTTTGCAATCCCTTGCACAGATTGTAAATACTGCGTTGAGCATTGCCCTGCAAGCGTTAATATACCTGCTTGTTTTTCTGCATACAACGATTATAATAAGTCAAGAGACACAGACGATTTTAAAAGAGC
The DNA here is from genome assembly GCA_045603625.1 of Acutalibacteraceae bacterium. Taxonomy (GTDB): domain Bacteria; phylum Bacillota; class Clostridia; order Oscillospirales; family Acutalibacteraceae; genus DTU089. The sequence goes on from JAZUMM010000039.1 coordinate 11,965, forward strand.
TTACTTTAAAATCAATGACGAAAACCGTGCACATAACTGTATTGAATGCGGTGCCTGTGTGTCACATTGTCCACAACAGATAAAGATTCCTGATAAACTCAAAAAGGTTAAGGTGCTTGCAGATGAAAATGACTAAAACTCCTGCCCTTCTCCTTTGTTTAGTTTTACTTTTCTCTTTTTCCTCTTGCAAAAACAAAGATAAAGATGAAAAGCCGTTCATTGAAGATATTGTTCAGAATGCATCTGCTGTTTACATAAACGGCAAACAAACAGATACCTTAGAGGCATCATACGGGGCATTTGAAGGAAAGCAAGGCGATTACATTGAATTTCGTTTTGCAAATCCACAAAGAATTAACACCGTTTTAATTACAGAAAAAACAGCAACCGTAAGACAATTTAACATATTTGCGACAATTGACGGTAAAGAAACCTTAATTTATACGGGTAAACATATTCTGCAAGAGAATATTCAATTTGAAGCAGTTGATGCCACCGCATTGAAAATTCAGATTGTCAACACACAAATCGGCAATAATAATTTTATTATACAAGGCATTAACGCATATAATCTGACGGAGGTATAAAGCAATGTCAATTAAATATATTGATAGTTCAAAAACATTTAAGCTTGATACACCAAGCTCAACCTACATTTTTAAAGTGTTTGAGGGAAATTACCTTGTACATTACTACTACGGTGCAAGCATTCCTGACACAGAGGTTGAAGAATTAAGAGAAAGGGCTGACTATGCATCATTTTGTCCTGACAGCCCGACAGCTAGGGTATTTAACTTTTCACCTGACGTTACACCGCTTGAATATTCTACTTTCGGCGCAGGTGATTTCCGCCTTTCTGCTTTTGCAGTAGAAAATGCACAAGGCGACAAGGTAACCGACCTGAGATATGTCAGCCACAATATTTACAAAGGCAAAAAGCCTATTCCCGGTATGCCTTCTACTTATGTTAACATCGATGATGAAGCAGATACTCTTGAAGTATTGACTGTTGATAAGGTAACAGGCGTGCTTGTTACACTTATTTATACCGTTTTTAATAACTACGATGTAATAACCAGAAGAGTCAAGGTAGAAAACAAAACAGAAAACCCATTCTATATTGATACTGTTCATTCTGCTTGCATTGATTTGCCCGGTATGGATTACGATATGCTTGGTCTTTACGGAAGATGGGTAAAGGAAAGAGCAGTTGACCGCTACCCACTTCACCACGGTATTCAATCAATAAAAAGCAAACGCGGTTCCTCAAGCCACAACCACAACCCTTTCACCGCACTTGTTTCAAAGGGTGCTACTGAAGACTACGGTGATTGCTACGGCTTTAACCTTGTATACAGCAGTAACTTTTCAATTGA
>JAZUMM010000040.1:0-13325 GCA_045603625.1 Acutalibacteraceae bacterium
TTTTTAGCAGTTTTATCAACATAAGATGTTGTGTTAACACCGCTTACAACTGCGATTCTTACCCAGCTTGAATTACCTGTTTTACGATATACGTTATAGCTAAGAGCACCGTTTACCTTGCTCCAGGAAACTGTAATACCCTTGCTTGAGCTTGTTGCACTCTTCATAACAGGGTTTGAAAGACGTTTTGTAAACAATCCGTTTGTATCAAAGCCACTGAAATAGCTGTTTACTGCACGAACTGTGTATCTGTAATAATTGCCGCTTGCATTTTTAACTGCATTATCAACATACCAAAGGTTTGTTGTTGTACCGAGATATGTCCAATAGGTTGAACCTGCACCACGTCTGTATACACGGTAACCTGTTGCACCTGCAATCTTTGTCCAGTCAATACGGATACCTGTTGTAGCATTAGCAATTTTTGTAAGCTTAGGTGTTGCTACACATTTGATTGTATATGTTTTTGCAGAATCATATGCACTGTAAACACCTTCGTCATTATATGCTCTGATTGAATAAATGTAGAATTTATTATTCTGAACGTTAGAATCAAAGTAAGATGTATCGTTAGTTGTTGTTAATGCAACCCATGTGCTTGAGCCTGCAACTCTGCGATATACAACGTAATCCTCTGCACCGTCAACCTCATTCCATGTAACTGTAATACCGCCAACAGAGTTTGCACCTGCTGCTTTTGGTGTTTCAGGAGCGAGTCTCGGAACTACTTCATAATCAAAAATGCAGTAGCAATGATCACAACAATATATATCTACACCATCATGATATGCATTAGCTTCATCATAAACATACCAGCTAAGATCATCATGAGAGCAATCACCTACGTATGAAATGCTGAAATTAACTGACTCTTCATCTTCCCAGCTATCAACATAACATGTAATGCTTTCACCTTCATAAAGGTAAATCTCACCATAGAATTCCAAATTTTCATTGTCAAAATCTATATCGTCATACCCGAAAAAGAAAGGTGTTTCATCGTAATAGTATACGTATTCAAAGTAAGGGTCAATACAATCAAAGGATTCAAAAGCGAAAAGGCCTGAATACGGAGCAGTAAACTCAAATGCAGTGCCTACTTCAACGTTTTCATATGTATAACCTACTTCAAAATATCCATCACTTAAAATACCACAGTCACAAGTGATAGTAAATGTAATATCATTACCGCTTTCGGAATCCACAGCATAAGCGTATACATATTCACCTTTGTTGAGATAATGATATACTTCAGTGTCACCTGCATTAGAAATATAATGATTTTCTGATGTGTCATTTTCAAGGTCATATATTTCTATATCTACATCAAGATAATCTGCACCTGTTATTTCTGCTGAATAATAATCGGAATGAACCACATCAAGCATAACGTATGAACCGCTTGGAATTGTATATTCTCTGTATGTTTCAACAAGATATTCATCCCAAATTTCAAAATAAACGGTCTCATCTTCACCATAAGTACCTACGGTTATATCTACACATTCGCCCTCTTCAAGATAGATATAATCAGAGAATTCCACATCTTCTTCTGATATATCATCCATTGTGTATTCTGTGCCATCTTCAAACTCAAAATACAAATACGGGTCATCATTATCGTATGAATCAAAGTTATAGAAACCATCGTACCTTGCACAAATTGAGAATGTCGTGCCGACATCAAAGGTATAAGCACTGTTAGTATCATACACTTCTGCCGCGCTAACAGAGACTGAGGTACAAGCGAAAATACTGAATACCATTGCCACTGTTAAAATAAAGCTTATTGTCTTTTTCATTAAAATACCTCCTTGTATTTCATATTAAGGTCATTTTAACACCAAAATATTATATTTTCAATTGATGAAAAGAGATAAAAATAATATTTTTATTTGTATAAAATAACAACCACATTAAAATAAATGTAAAATCGCACCACATAAAGCTGTGATGCGATTTATAAATCTTAAATCAAACCATTAAAATTTAACTTTATAACACTTAATTTCAAACGGATTAATCTTAAAGTTGAGCTTGTTACCTGTTGCAATGTCAACACTAACATCATTTCTTTCAAGAAGGTCACATTCTGTGACAGCCTTAACGTCTGCGAAAAGCTCTGCACAAACGTCTGTACGGCTACCTGCTTTTTCAACAAAACGGATGATGTAAGCATTTTCATCTTCACATTTTTTAACTGCTTCAAGTGTAACGTTTTTGCCGTTAACCTTAATAAATGACTTTTCAACGTCACCCTGTGCACCTGTATTAATATCAACTGCAACTGCAGGGTTATTCATTTCAAGACCCATTTTAAGAGTATCTGCCGCTTTCCAGCTACCTGCATGAGGGTAGATAGAATATGTAAACCAATGGTCGCCACGGTCTGACTGTGGGTCAGGATTCATAGGTGCTTTGAGAAGAGTAACAATCATTCTCTGCTCGTCAACCTCGTAACCATACTTACAATCGTTAAGAATAGATACGCCGTAGTTATCTTCTGACATATCAATAAAGTTATGAGCAGAAACCTCAAATTTAGCCTTGTCATAAGGATTATGACGATAATTTGAGCTTTCGATTGTTGCATAAGCAATATCACGAGTAAACTTCTGTGCTTTAACATCAACATCAAAGCCAACCTTAAGAAGCTTTTCTTGCTCGTGCCAGCTGATGAATGTATCAAAATCAATTCTATCAAGCTCTTTGTAAAGAATAATATTCTGTTTTACAAGAGATTTGTTTACTTTCTTTTCAATAGAAACAACTGTAAATACATCTCCTGCATAAACGCCTGTTACTTTACCCGGCTCAGTATCAAACTGACGATCAACATAAGTTGCAACAATATCCCATGCATCGTATTTACCCGGAAGGTCCTCATAAAGACGGAATACGTTACCTTTACCTGAAAGAACTTCACGGTCATTTTTCTTATCATAAATTGAAACAAGCTCAGCTCTGTCATCAAGCTTAATGCTGAAGTTACCGTTTTCAACTGTATCTGTAAAGCTTACTGCAGCTGCTTCTTGTGCTTTACCTTCTTTAGCATAATATACCTTGTAACCAACAGCAGGAATATCCTTCGCCATGAATACAAGAACCTTTTTACCATCAAGCTTAGTATAAGCCTGAGACGGAACCTTGTTGCCATCTGCATCATAAATTTCAACATCCTTAAACGGAAGCTCAACCTTCTGGCTTGCTGCTTCACCAAGAGAATTAAATAATGCAAATGGTTTGCCGTATTTTTCAGAACCGTCTGCTTTACCTGCAATGATGTTAAGAGCTTCTGTACGAACCTGTTCACCGATTGCGATAATATCATCATAAATAGCGCAAAGATCACCGAATACTTCTGTAATATGTGAGCCCGGAAGTGAATCGTGGAACTGGTTTGTAAGAATCATTTTCCAGCCTTCGTTAAGCTTTTCAAGAGGATACTCGTAGCCGTACTGCATTGCAATACTTGCAAACATTTCTGCCTGTCGATAAAGATTTTCTGAATATCTGTTAAGCTTTTTAAGAAGCGCTTTTGTTGTATGAACACCACGATGCTCTTCAAGATAAAGCTCATCCTTCCAAGTAGGAATATTATCTTCAGTTGCTTTTGCTTTCATACGAGCAAGTGAATCTTCAATTTTTGAAGTCTGAGTTTTAGGAAGACCGGGGAAGTTTTTGTAACGTTTTACGTATTCAAGCATTTCGGTATCAACACCGCCGCCACCGTCACCCCAACCGTAGCAGTACATTGATTCGCCGATAGTTTCTTTATCGGTATATTTTTTCCAGTTCATTTTAAGTGAGTCTGCCTCAACTGTACCGATGAAGTGTGTAGGAGGAACAATTGAGAAGATTTTTGAACCGTCTGGACCTTCCCACCAGAAGGTATTGTATTGCCATGGGTTAGTATCATTCCAAATACCCATTTTATGAGTTACAAAATATTCTACGCCTGCTTTTTTAAGAATCTGAGGCATTGCATAACCGTTACCGAAAACGTCAGGAACCCAGCAGGTTTTTGGTGTAATACCAAATTCTTTTTCTGCAAAGCGAACACCGTGAAGAAGCTGACGAGCAAAGCTTTCACCTGAAACAAGGTTACAGTCAGGCTCTACCCACATAGCACCGATGTATTCCCATCTGCCTTCTTTGATTCTTTCTTTAACCTGTCTGTAAATATCAGGATAGTTCTTTTCCATCTCGATATATGTAGGAGCTGTACTTTGTGAGAAAATGAAATCATCGTACTGTTCCATAAGACGAAGCATTGTTGCATGAGTTCTGCCCAATTTACGAACATACTCTTTATACGCCCACATAAATACAATATCAAGGTGAGAGTTACCTACAAGAGCAAGTGTACCCTCTGACTTGTATGATGGGTTATTATATACTTTTTCTTTAAGAACTGCCTGTGCCTGACGAAGACCGGCTTTAAACTCTTCACCGTCAAGGTCAAAGTTTACGTATGTAAATGCTTCTTTAAGTGATGACCTGATAAGCTCAAGAAGACCTGTATCGTGAACGGGCATAAAAAGAGCATTGAACACTGCTTTGAAATCCCAGTAAATTTCTTCAATTTCAGGGTCAACAACACCAATGAAGGAGCAAGAAAGTGTTTTTACTGTGGATTCGTTTGAGTGCCATACATAATATGATTCAATATCAACGTCGTAATGCTCGTCACCGTTTGCACATTCTGTAAGAAGAACAGAGTTTCTGAACGGGTCCATACCCTGATAAGGTTTGCCGTTAAGTGAAAGAAGTGAGTCACCGCCAAAGTACACATTAAGTGTAACCTTTTTACCCTTGAAGCGAGCAGGCATATCAAAAGAGTTTTTGAAGAATGCAGACCAACCGTTATTACCCCAACGGTCACCTACGTTTAACTCTTTCCACTCATCATAAAGATATTCATAATCGCCAACACCTTTATAAATACACTCCTTCATTTTCCATGCAGGAATTGATTCAATATCGGTGTAGATACGCTTTTTAAGATTTTTGATTTTAAGTGCTGCAACGTCGTCGAACTTAAAGATACCTCTTTGTTTACCTTTAGTCGCATCACGCCAGTCATCAACGTGGGCATCCATAGCATCAAGACCTGCTACTGCGTCCATATTTTTGATTTCTGCCAATGTCATCGTCCTTTCTTATTCACGAAACTGCATTTTTCAAAACACACAGTTACCGATTATATTCCTATATAGTATAGCATTACGCATACGCAAATTGCAAGATATAAAAAGAAAATATTCTACCAAAATAAAGAATTACAAAAAGGAAAATATCCACCTCCATTGCAAGTGACGGTCACTACCCCCTATGCTAAAGTATAGGGATATAAAATCATCTCAAAAATGAGAAGGTCTGCGATGCATTCTACTGCATCGCAGACCCATAATTTAAAACCTTGTATTTGAATTATTTACTGAAATTGTAGTTAGGCTTAACCTTTTCTTCTTTATTTGCGGATTCAATTATTGCAAGGCAAACCTCAACAGTTTTTGCACCCTCATATACGCTTGTTTCCATTTCCTTATCTGCAAGAATTGTATCTGCAAACACCTGGAATTCTTTAACGTAGTTATGGTTATTTACGTCAATTTCAATAATTTCAGGTTTTTCAGGAGCTTCATCCTTTTCATCAACAACGAAAAGCTGCATTGTAGGTGAAGTATTATCACAGATAATTGTACCCTTTGTGCCGTAAATACAAGTACGCATTGTGTAGTCTCTCTTACAGCCGGTGGAAACAAAAACCTTACCCATAAGCTCATCATCAAACTTCATAAGCGCACAAGTAGCATCGTCATACGGAACAGTAGGAAGAAGCTTATGTGTACCGTAAGCAAAAACTTCAACAGGGTCACCTGCAAGCCAACGAATAAGGTCAACTGCGTGGCAACCGCCGCCAATAAGACCGTGACGTTGCGGGTCAGCACGCCAGTGCTTTGAGCCATCTGCATTTTTAACAATATTCATATAATCGTGAGCGTATTCAGATTCAATGAAATAAAGCTCACCAATCATACCTGAATCAATAATCTCTTTAGCTTTTGCAAAAGCAGGTGTGAAACGGCAAATCTGCCCAACCATAAACTTTGCACTTGATTTTTCTGTTGCCTGCACCAATGCTTCAACATCCTCCCTTGTAAGAGCAAGAGGCTTTTCACAAAGAACGTGCTTACCTGCTTCAAGGAATTCACAAGCAACCTGTCTGTGAAGCTGGTCAGGAATAGCAATTGAAACCATATTGATTTCAGGATTATTAAGAAGGTCATGATAATCAGTTGTCCATTTTTCTTCAGGGATATTATATTTTTCACCTGATTTTCTGAGAGTTTCCTCATTCAAATCACAAATAGCAGCAACCTCTGCACCATATGCAAGAGCACCTTCAAGGTGTGCATTACCGAACATAAGACCGATAGCACCAAAAACAAGTTTGTTTTCCATATATAAATCTCCTTTGGAATAATAACTACGGACGGTATTTTAACACAGAAAACACACATTAGCAATATTTTTTTTAAATCTTGTCAACATAATGTTTTATAAAACTGCCTCATTAACAATCGCCTGATAATCACTGACGTTTACAATGCCATCCATATTACTATCTGCCGCAATATTGCTAACTTCATCAAAGCTTTGTTTACCACTTGATACCATCGCAACCTGTGTTACATCAAGAACATTACAAGCACCATCACCATTAGTATCATTTTCAACAACCAACGTATAACTTCCGACCAACGCACCATTATCATACACGTCAACAACAGAACCTGTACCGTAATATTCAGAACCTGCAACAAATGGTTCACCATTTACATAAAAATCATAATTCACAGAAGTGGAAACCATAGCATTCAAGTCATCACACAGCTTATCTGATGAAACAATCAGACTGTTGTCGTAATCAATGTAAGTGTTTTTACTTGCAGCATGAATTATTATTAATTCATAAACATATCCGTTTTCCTCTGCAAATTTGTGAGCATAACTATTTTCGTAACAATATATGACAGCATCAACATTTATGGCACTTTGACTTATAGACACAACACATTCAGGAATAACAATTCCCTTAGCAGATGTAAAAACACCCTCATCTATAGAAACAACGTCCCTGTTACTCAATCTCTCCGGAATGGTAACAAAGTTTGATTCACCGTTATATTTCGTTATATCAACCGTCGTTGCCGTCCAATTAAATTCAAACTCTTTTTTGTTACAATACTTACAAAGATTATCTTCAAAAATATGATATCCCGCCTCATAATGAACCGTCGTTCCTGCAGCACCACATCCGATATCATCGAATTGTTCCTTAGTTCCCTTATAGAAAATATAAGCCAATCCACTATGTTGGAATGCACTTGAGGATATATTAGTGACGGTTACAGGAATAGTAATTGAAATAAGATTCACACAGTTTTCAAAGGCATAAGCTCCAATTTCCTCTAAGCCATAAGGAATCTCAATATGAGTAATCCCCGTACAATCAGCAAAAGCGAGTGTATTAAGCCGCTTCAATCCGGTGCCGAAACGTATATTATTAAGGTTTGAACAATAAGAGAATGCTCGACTGGATATTTCTTCAACGCCATTACCTATAACCACACTCTTAAGGTTTTTACATTCATAAAAACAATATGAATTTAAAATTTTTACAGCATCCGGAATTTTAACTGTAATAAGATTAGAGCAATAAGAGAAGGCTTTACCGCCTATTTCCACTACATCATCATGAATCGCAATATTTTCTAAATGCTTAGAATATTCAAATGAATACTCTCCTATAGCAACAACATCGTCCGGTATTGTATAAGACTTATCCTTTCGTCCGTTAGGATACCTGACAATGGTTTTTCCATCCTCAGAAAACAGAATACCGTCAATTGAATCAAAATGTTCATTGTTATCGGATACATATATGTTTTCAAGATTAACGCAATTTTTAAAAATATTAGGAGAAAAGAAATCCACATTTTCACCAAATTCAATACTTGTAATATCCTCACCGTACGCAAAGATATCATTCCAAATGGTTGTTACAGGATAACCATTAACCTCATCAGGAATAACAACGTCGCCATAACCGTTATATTTCACTACTTTCGCGTAGCCATATTCCTCATTATAATCATATTCAATTAAATCAACTCCACAATCATCGCAACAACCGTCAACAAAATCGTGATGAAGAAGCGGTAACTCTTCACTTTCATAATAATCACAATTCAAACAATGGTTTTCCATCACACCATGAGTAGTACAAGTAGAATATTTGGCAATCTCCCAACCATTCATTTTATGACCCGTAGCAGGTAACACCTCGTGTTCTTTGTAACTGCAATATTGACACCTTTTCTCTCTTTCTCCATCTTCAGTACAAGTAGGATCAATAGAATATGCATAACCATTTATTGTATGAGTTGTGGCACCATAATGAACACCGACCCATGTATCCGGATCTAAAGGACATATATAGTCAATAATAGAACTTCCGCCCAGTGTATTCCACTGAGCCTGTGTTCCCATATAGTAAATATACAAGAGACGATCACACATAGAAAACGATTCCGCATCTATATATTCCAAACTTGCGGGAAGCGTAATTGATTCAAGTTCCATATTACAATCGAATGCACGAGTTTCAATATTTAACAATCCATCAGAAAAAACCACATTCTTAAGTGCACAAAATTCAAATGCGCCTTCTCCAATAACCTGAACAGTAGGTAAAAATGTTATTTCCACCAAAGCGGAACACTGTGCAAAAGCATTTTTGCCTACATCTCCTGATACAGTTACAGACGTAAGCTGCTCACATCCCAAAAAGGCATTGTCACCTATACTTTTAACGCTCTCAGGTATTACTACAGTAGTAATTTCATTGTTAAATGCAAATGCATTTTCACGAATACCAATAACAGGCAAGCCTTCCCATTCAGACGGAATTACAACATAGTTCACACCACCGTAGAAGCCTGTAACCCAGGCACCCGGTTTCTCAAAATCCGGTTCAATCATAAAATATGAGCTATCGGTAGCCCTTGCTGTAATCATAAAAGGTGATTCGATATAAGGCATTGAGCCAAACAGGGATATCATCATTACAAATACGAGGGCAATGCTTATAATTTTTTTCACTAAAAACACCTCTCCTCTTTTTATAATTCTATTATATCACCTGCTCTTTTTCTTCACAACGAAAACTGTGTGAAATGTTTAACAAATTATTAACAACTTCGTTTGTGCACCTTGCTATTTTTTAACAATATTAAAAATCACTTTACCTGTACAATATTTTTTCAAAAAAACAATTTACTTAATTAATGGGTTATGATAATATAGTTATAATTATGTTAAAAAGAAAGGAATACATATATGCTTCTTGACAAAACACTTTATATTCCCGACTTAGGTGAAGTTGGAGCAGACAGTGGTTTTCACTTGCTTCCCGCTACTGAAGACGGTAAATTTGTTGCCGGTAAAAACGGCGTAGAATTTGTTGTTGCCACAGGTGATAATAAGGTTGAATTTATCAGCTTCGGCACACATTCGCTCGCTTGTGTAAAATCTGCAATTGCCTACCCTGTTTATTACCCTGTTCACCCTGTAAAAACAGAGTACCCTCTCAACGCAGTTCTTATGGACCTTGACGGTACAACAGTACGCAGTGAAGATTTTTGGGTATGGATTATTGAAATGAGTACCGCAAGCATGCTCGGTAACCCTAAATTCCAATTAGAAGATGCCGACCTTCCGTTTGTTTCAGGTCACTCCGTTTCTGAACATCTTCAATATTGTATTGATAAATATTGTCCGGGTGAATCCCTTGAAAAAGCGCGTAACTTCTATTTTGAGCACACTCACAGAGAAATGGAAGAAATTATGGCAGGCAGAGGTAAAGACGGTGCATTTACCCCAACAGAAGGCGTTAAGGATTTCCTTCTTGAGTTAAAAGACATGGGTATTAAAATCGGTCTTGTTACATCAGGTCTTTACGAAAAGGCATGGCCTGAAATTCTCTCCGCATTCAAAACACTCGGTATGGGCGACCCCAAGGATTTTTACGATGCAATTATCTCTGCCGGCTTCCCTCTTCGTAAAGGAAGCGTAGGCACATTAGGCGAGCTTTCACCAAAGCCACACCCATGGCTTTACAGTGAAACATCAATTGTCGGTCTCGGTGAAGCATTTGCTGACAGAAGCCGTGTTGTTGGTATTGAAGATAGCGGTGCAGGTGCTTGTTCAGTACGTCTTGCAGGCTACTCCACAATCGGTATTGCAGGCGGTAACATTGAATCAAGCGGCACTAAGGCTGTATGTACACACTATTGCCAAAATTTTGAAGAAATAATGAAAATTATTAAAGGATAAGGAGATATAAAAATGGACAACAAAGATAAAATTCAATGTCATTTTATATCCAACACACACTGAGACAGAGAATGGAGATTCTCTGCAAGAAGAACACAGTATATGTTGGGTTACATGATTGATATGCTTCTTGATATTCTTGATAAAAATCCTGAATACAAGCACTTCCATCTTGACTCTCAGACAATGCCTATTCAGGATTACCTTGAGGCTTATCCTGAGAAAAAAGAAAAACTCCAGAAATACATAAAAGAGGGCAGAATTGCAGTAGGTCCCTGGTTCTGTCTTCCTGATGAATTTACAGTTGGCTCCGAAGCTCTTATACGTAACCTTCTTCTTGGTCACAAAATCGGTAGAGAAATGGGTGGCATAAGCAAAACAGGCTACTCTCCTTTCGGTTGGGGTCAAATTTCACAGCTTCCGCAGATTTATGCAGGCTTTGGTATTAACTTTGCTTCATTTTACAGAGGTATCAACGAGTATAAAGCACCAAAATCAGAATTCTTCTGGGAAAGTCCTGATGGTACCCGTATTTACGCTTCACGTCTTGCAAAAAGACCTCGTTACAACATCTGGTACGTTGTTCAACGTCCTGTATACTTTAACCAGACAGACGAAAACAACCGTGATATGAAATGGAACGACAACAACGGTGTATTTAAGCTTATTGACAGAGACTGGAAGCTTGACTATCAATACACACATCCTTTCTTTGAGTATCACAAGGAAAATGTTAAGGCTCGCGCAGAGCAAGCAATGAAGGAGCAAGACGGCGACTGGTCAACAAATCATCGCTTCTGGTCAATCGGCCACGACTCTTCCTGTCCTGACATCCGTGAGGTTGACCTTGTTAAAGACCTTAACGATTCTCTTCCTGAAGCAGACGTATTCCACAGTACTCTTCGTGAAATGGAGCAAGGAATTATTGATAACTTCAAAGCAGATTCACCTGTTCTTAAGGGCGAAATGCGTGACCCGTATACAAAGGGTAGCGTAAGTGAGCTTTGCGGTTGGATTCTTTCTGCAAGAACATATATCAAGCAAGAAAATTTTGATACTGAAAGAAGACTCATAAACTACGCAGAGCCAATGGCAGTATTTGCATCACTTTCAGGTGCACCTTATCCACAGGGCTTTATTGACCTTTCATACAACTATCTTCTTCAGAACCATGGTCACGACAGTATCGGTGCCTGCGGACGTGACGTTGTATATGAAGACGTTATGTCAAGATACAGACAGTCAAGAGAGCTTTCTATGTGCGTATTTGAACGTGCATTTATGGATATTGCAGGTGATATTAATCTTAAAGGCTTCTCAAGAGATGATGCTGCAGTTGTTATTTTCAACCCTGCACCGTTCAAGAGAACAGAAACTGTTAACTTAAGAGTTGAAATTCCTGCAGAATGGAAAGCAGACAGCTTCAAAATTCTTGATGATGACGGTTCAGTTATTAAGTATCAGGTTCTTACATCAAACAAAGCAAATGCTCAGATTATTCAAAACCCTAACGATACTGCAAACGTTCTTCATACTGAACAGTATTACATTGCAGCAGAAGTTAAAGATATTCCTGCAATGGGCTACAAAACACTTAAGATACAGCCTCTTTACAACGTAAGAGCAACAACTCCTGTTACACTTAACAAAACTACTAATGTTATGGAAAATGAATTCCTTAAGGTTTCATTCAACCACAACGGTACTTTTAATGTAATTGAAAAAGAAACAGGCAGAGAATACAAAGACCTCGGCTACTTTAAAGACAGCGGTGAAATCGGTAACCCGTGGCAGCATGTTGCTCCTGAAATTGACGAAACATTCACAACTCTCGGCGAACAAGCAACAATTACACTTCTTCGCCAAGGTGAATTTGAAACAACATACAAAATCAGTATGCGCTGGCTCCTTCCTGAAAAGAGAGCATTTGATGAAAAATCAAGAAGCGAGCACAAGCTTCCTGTTGATATTGAAAGCCTTGTTACACTTCGTAAAGGTGCAAAGTTTGTTGAAATTGAAACAACAATTAACAACCGTTGCGAAGACCACTATTTACAGGTTGCTTTCCCGACAAACATCAAAGCAACACACGCAGATTCACAAGGTCAGTTTGACGTTGTTTCAAGACCAATTGCTGCTCCTGATTACTCACTTTATGATGAGCCACCAATGACAGAGCATCCAATGAACTCCTTTGTTGACCTTTCAGACGGCACAAACGGTGTTGCACTTCTCAACACAGGTCTTAAGGCTTACGAAGCAGCAGATGACGAAACAAACACTATCCTTCTTTCACTTATCCGCGCATATCCTTTAAGAATTTGTGTTACTAAAGATATGCAGAACTACGGCGACTGGGATAAAGGTTCACAATGTATCGGCAAAAACACATTCCGTTATGCATTCATGCCACATAAAGGCAACTGGGAAGAAGCAAATATATGGCAGGAAGCAGAGCGCTTTAACCTTTACCTTACAGCAGGTCAGTTAGCACCAACAGAACACGGTAAAAATCCTACAGTTCATTCATTCCTTGAGCTTAAGGATGAAAACCTTAACGTTAGTGCAGTTAAGAAAAGTGAAGACGGTACAGGCTACATTGTTCGTCTTTTCAACCCATCAGACAAAACAATCAAAAATGCAATTCGTCTTAACGGTGGTATTGCTCCTATTGATAAGCCACAGTCACCTGTTGAAAGACAGCAAGCAGAATTTGAGCTTCCTGCATACTCAGGTAAAGCATGGAGCGAAGCAAAGCTTGTAACACTCGAAGAGCTCGACGATAAAGCACTTACAATTAATGCAGACGGCTTTGTTGATTTTGAAATTACAGGTAAAAAGATTCTTACAATTAAATTCTGCTAAAAGTAATAAAAAAAGATAAATAGTTTTGTCCAACAGGTTTTTGTGTTTAGAAAAAT
>JAZUMM010000041.1:0-6936 GCA_045603625.1 Acutalibacteraceae bacterium
GCTTGCTTCTGCAAAGGCGCAGCTTGATGCGGCAGACGCACAGTTGCAGGCAGCTGAAAAACAGCTTGCAGATTTTAAGGAAAAAATCGAATCAAGCGGGGATAAGCTTCAATACGGTGCAATCGAAGCACAGACAAAGTATATGACTGCTCAGGCAACACTTGCCCTTAAAATGACCCAGTACCAGAATATTCAGGCGACTATTGCCAGTGCAGAGGCGATTCTTGCTGAAAAAGAAGCTCTTGTAAATGAGAAAATGGGTCTTGCATACACAGCGTATAATAAAGGTGCGGGCCTTTTAGAAAATATTGAACAAGGCGTAGGCTGGAGCGTTTATACAAGGCACGATAATCCGGGCTACACAGGTTACGGTCAGGCATCTGAAAATATGGTGCGACTTGCATATATTTTCCCGACTCTTTTCTTCATTGTTTCAACAATGGTTTGTCTTACAACCATGACTCGTATGGTTGAAGAGGAAAGAACTCAGTTAGGTACACTCAAGGCTCTTGGTTACTCTAACACAATGATAGTAAGTAAATACCTTTTATATGCAGGCATAGCAAGTACCGTTGGTGTTGTGATTGGTATTTTTGCGGGCTTTACGGCAGTACCTATAATCATAACGAGTGCATGGGGTATTATGTATGAAATGCCGAATGTTATTATAGAATTTATACCGATTTACCTTGTTCTTGGTGTTGTTCTTGCAATTGGCACAACAAGTCTTGCAACCTACCTTGCATGTAAAAAAGAGCTTGCATCTGTTCCTGCAGTGCTTATGCGACCAAAAGCACCAAAAGCAGGTAAGCGCGTATTACTTGAAAGAATATCATTTATCTGGTCAAAGCTCAGCTTTACAAGTAAAGTTACCGTGCGTAACCTTTTCAGAAACAAAAAGCGTTTTGTTGTTACCATTATCGGTATTGCAGGTTGTACGGCACTTCTTCTTGCAGCTTGCGGATTACGTGACGCAATCAGTGGTGTTATTGATAATCAGTACGGTAAAGATACAGGTATTGCTCAATATGACCTGCAGGTTGTTCTTAAAGACGGTCAGATGAATTATAATGACAGTAAAATTGTAGCAGAAATCAATGCTTACGAAGAAATTGACAGCTCTATGTTAGGCTACCTTAAGGTTTGTCACGGCTATTCAGATAAAAATGATGTGGAAATGGAAATAGATATCCTTATCCCTGAAAATCCTGATGCTTTGAAGAACTTTATTAAGCTTCGTCAAGGTGACAAGATTGTGCCTTATTCTAATGAAGGTGCAATTATCACAAAGAAGCTTGCAGATAAAACTGATACAAGAATAGGCGATTACCTTACAGTTTCATGGACTGAGGGTGCAAAAACTGTGGAATATAAGGTTAAGGTTGCAGATATTGTAGATAACTATGCATTCCACTATGTATATATGACACCTGAATATTATGAAGAGGTTACAGGCGGTACTATTGAATATAACTACCTTTTCTGTAAATTGAACGGTGACTTATCTAAAGAAGCAAAGGCGGCTTTAGAGTCAAAAATTAATGATATTCAAGGTGTTAACGGTTCAGTTTATACTACTGTTGTTATAGATAACTTTGCTAACATAGTTAATACCCTTAACCTTGTTATTATGTTGTTTATTATAGCGGCTATGGCACTTGCTCTTGTTGTGTTGTATAACCTTAATAATATCAATGTTAACGAGCGTATAAGAGAGCTTGCAACACTTAAGGTTCTGGGCTTCTATAACGGTGAGGTTTCGGCTTATATTTACCGTGAAAATATCATTCTTACCATTATAGGTATAATACTCGGACTCATAGTAGGTATACCGCTTAACATGGTAATTGTTGGTATTGTAGATATTGATACACTTACATTTAAAACAGACCTTGAGGTTATAAGCTTTGTTATAGCGGCAGGCGTTACTGCTTTCTTCGCAGTTTTAGTTAACGTGCTTATGCACTTTAAGCTGAAGAAAATCAGTATGGTTGAATCCCTTAAATCAGTTGAATAAAAAAAGAAGGCATTCAGTTAAAAAACTGAATGCCTTTTGCTTATGGATTATTTATTTTGCTGAATGTAAAGCTGTTTTGTTTTATAAGAGCCGTTAAGGTAAATGTTTGCACAAAATTCTGCAAGCTCTCTCGGTGGGATTTTCATTCCTTCATCCATCCAGTCAATCATAATTCCAACCATTGCATTTATTACGTAGTTTGTAGTGTAGCGTGCAGGATTACCGGTGTCAAAAAGCTCTTTTGAATTTGGAATATTGCTGAACATCAACGATTGAATCTGCTTGTATATGTTTGTATCGTTTTTAATAATAAACTTTACAAGACTTTCCTGCTCCTTGCAGTAGTTGAATAAACGCTCTGTATAATCTGTGAAGCCTTCGATTGTTGTGATTGTAGAATTAGATTCTGTAAGAATTTCCTTGAATGCCAGAAATGACTCGTTTTGAATCTGTTGAAGCATATCAAGTAAATCTGTATAGTAAAAATAGAAGGTTGCTCTGTTAACGTCTGCAAGGTTTGTGAGCTCGGTAACTGATATTTCGTTTATTGTTTTTTTCTCAAGTAATGATATAAGTGCATCGCGCAATACTTTTTTTGTACGCTTAACGCGACGGTCAGTATTGTTCATCGCACGCTTTTTTTCGTATGCCAAATATCCCACACCTTTCGTATAATTTGTATAATAATATACATAATTTTACCATATAGTGAGATATTTTTCAATGAACTATTTGTAAAGATTTTTTAAACAAGCAATTTCTTTTTCGTATCCGTCAATGTCATTTGGTGTTTCAAGAAAGAAGGGGATTTCCCTTAAAAGAGGGTGATTAATGATTCTTTCAATTGCTTCAATACCCAAGGAGCCGTCACCGATTTTTTCGTGTCTGTCCTTGTGAGATGCAAAAGGATTTTTTGAATCATTAAGGTGTATAGCCTTTAATCTTTCAAGACCGATAATATCATCAAATTCCTTGAGCACGCCGTCAAGGTTATTTATAATGTCGTAGCCACCATCATAAACGTGGCACGTATCAAGGCAAACGCCAAGCTTTTCATTAAGCTCAACCTTATCTATAATTGCTCTGATTTCTTCAAAGCTTCTGCCGACCTCGCTGCCTTTGCCTGACATTGTTTCAAGTAAAACAGTAGTTGTTTGTTCTTTTGTAAGGACAGAATTGAGCATCTGTGCAATGTATTCTATACCAATTTCTGCACCTTGCTGCACGTGACTACCCGGATGAAAGTTATATAATGCGCCTTCAATGTGGTTAAGGCGGAAAATATCATCTGCCATGGTATTTTTAGCAAATTCTCTTAAGCCTTCATCCTTTGCGCAAGCGTTCATGGTATATGGTGCGTGAGCAAGCACGCTTACAATACCGTTTTCTTTTCTGTATTCCTCAAAAGCCTTTACGTCTTCAGGGTCGAAGGGCTTTGCCTGACCGCCACGAGGATTACGTGTAAAAAACTGAAAAGTGTTTGCTCCGATTCTGACCGCTTCCTTACCCATGGCAAGATAACCGCCGGAGCTTGATAAATGACATCCTATTTTAAACATATTTTATCTCCGTTTTAGCTGAGTTTGTGAATAAAAAGACCGCTTAAAAGCTTGGGCTCAAACCAGGTTGATTTTGGCGGCATAATTAAATTTTTATCTGCAATTTGCATAAGGTCATCAAGTGTAGTAGGGTACATTGAAAATGCAACTGCAAAGCCGTTGTTTACCAGCTTTTCTAACTCCTTCAAGCCGCGTATTCCACCAATAAAATCAATACGCTTGTCTGTACGCGGGTCACCTATATTAAGAATAGGTGTTAAAAGATTTTTTTGTAATATAGAAACGTCTAATTGTTCCACAGGATTGTTGCAGTCAAAGGTGCCTTCTTTAGCAGTAAGCTTGTACCATTCACCGTTTAGGTACATACCGAATGTATGCTTACTTTCAGGCTTGTATGCGGTGCTTTGAAGGTGATTTTCTACTGTAAATTTGTTTGATATTTCTTTAATGAAATCTTCTTTTGAATAAGAGTTAAGGTCTTTAACAACTCTGTTATAATCCATTATATCAAGCTCTTCTGCAGGGAATAAAACTGCAAGGAAGAAGTTGAATTCCTCTGTGCCGTCATAATCAGGTTTGCTTTCTCTACGCATTTTTGCAACGTTTACTGCAGATGCGCAACGGTGGTGACCGTCTGCAATATAGTAGTCACCAACCTGTGAAAGTAATTGAGAAAGTGTAGCACAGTCCTCTTCATTATTAATAACCCAAACAGTATTTTTAATACCGTCATCAGTTGTAAAATCGTATTCAGGTTCGGTGGCTTTGTATTTATTTATAATATCTGTAATATCACTTTTTCCCTTATAGCAAAGGAAAATAGGACCTGTATTTGCATTGCAGGTATCAACGTGACGAATTCTGTCAGCTTCTTTGTCTGCACGTGTTAATTCATGCTTTTTGATTCTGTTTTCAATATAATCATCAACACAGGCACAACCGACAAGCCCTGTCTGCTCTCTGCCGTTCATAACCTGGCTGTATATGTAAAAGCAATCTGTTTTGTCAGTAATCATAATGCCGTCGGCTTCGGATTTTTGAAGGTTTTCTTTTGCTTTTAAATAAACCTCATCACTATAAAGGTGTGTGCCTTCAGGTAAATCAATTTCTGCTTTATCTATATGAAGAAATGAATAAGGGTTACCCTTTACCATTTCCTTTGCTTCTTCGCTATTCATAACGTCGTAGGGAAGAGCAGCAACCTTTGATGCATATTCTTTAGTTGGTCTTAATGCTTTAAAGGGTTTGAATGTAGCCATAAATAAGCCTCCGACTAATTAATTTTTTGTAATATAATTTTACTTTATAGGTTACATCATTGTCAATATAATATTGAATTTTACCTTTATTTATGGTATTATATTTTAAGTTTTTTAAGAGGTTTTTTATTAATAATTTTTTGGTTTAAAGGTGTTTAAATTAAATGAGAAATTCAGCAGATTTCAGTAATATTTTAAAGTATATCCGTGAGTTGACTTTAAATAATAACCGCACGTGGTTTCACGATACACATAGTGAATATGAGGTTGCTCGTAAAGATTTTTTAGGCTTTCTTGATATGTTCCGCTTTAAACTAAGTAAAGAGGCGGATGATGTGGGTAAGGCAATAATGTATATGGAGCCTAAAGAGTGGATGTACAGAATTGCAAGGGATATGCGTTTTCATAAAAACGGACCACCGTATAATCCTGCCTTCAGGGCATATATATGTGCAGACAGAAAATCATGGCAGCCTATCGGGTATTATTTACGTGTGTTTCCGGGCGACAGCTGCTTCGGAACAGGTCTTTGGTGTGACACAACTGTTAAAATGAATAATGTACGTAAATATATTTCCTTGCACTTTGATGAATTTCAGCAGGCATTACAAGAGGGCGGTATAAGTGTACACGGTGACAGATTGAAATCAATGCCCAGAGGTTTTTCTGCCAATGACCCGGCTGCAGAATATATAAAGTACAAAAACTGGACAATGATTGTTCATATCCCTGACTCGGATATTACCACTTTTGACGATTTTTCTGATGTGTTGATTTTTTATGTGAGAAAAATGG
Source organism: Acutalibacteraceae bacterium (assembly GCA_045603625.1). Classification (GTDB taxonomy): domain Bacteria; phylum Bacillota; class Clostridia; order Oscillospirales; family Acutalibacteraceae; genus DTU089. Next base: position 5,631 of record JAZUMM010000041.1, read on the forward strand.
AGCCTATGCGCAGGTTTCTTTTAAAGGCATCTCAGTATGTTGATAACGGCAGACCTGAGTTTGAATGGTAAAAAACGGAGCTGTAAAAACGATTAGTTTTTACAGCTCCTTGATTTTTATGAAATTGTTGTTGAATCCTGATTTTTTAAAGGTACAAGGGCAATGTAGCTTCTGCCTGCGTTGAGAGAAAGCTCGTTACCGTCTGTATCGTAAAATTTCATAATGTCGGTGTAACCGCCTTTTTCCCATTTAATATTCTGGTATGTACCGTTGGAAATGTAAACACCGCTACCGCTTGAAAGGTCGTAAGATATTCTGCCGTAGCTGTCAATTGTTGAGGTTGATGAGTAAACAATAATAATGTTTGTAAAGCTTTGCTGTGTGCCGTTACTGTCTGTAAAGGCTTTGCCGTTAAGAGAGCTTAAGTAAACCTTATTTTCAGCATCATAGGTGTATTTATATGTGTATTCATATGAGAAAGGAACAGATACGTTTGTGCATTTACCGTCTGTAAGAGCTACTGCAGTGGAATTGAATTTAAAGGGCTTGTCTTTTCCTTCTTCAGCAGTTGTTCTGAAGCCCTTGTTTTCAATTGCTTTAACAATATTTGCTCTTGTTGTGTATGCGGTATGCTCAATTGCAACATTTCTTGACTTGTCACGAGCAAAGTAACTGCCTTCGTTTTTACCGTCAATGTGAGCAGTACCATAGTTGCTTAATGCATTGTAGCCTGCCTGACTGCCACCAAAATGAACAAATATAGAGTCAAAGCCTTCTGCCAACTCTACAAAATAGTGTCGTGTACTTCTTGTAGGGCCTATTTTATCAGGAAGGCGGGAAGCATCCGAGAACATACAAAGCATTCTTGTAATACCGCCCTCTGCAAGCATTTCCCATACAATATCTGCAGATGCAATACCCCATTGCGGTCTTGCTGCCGGATGATTTTCAACAGAAACAAGAACGGAACGGTTACCGATAAGCTCTTCAGAATAATTACCTTCACCTGTAAGCGGATTGCATATTGCAGGAACAATAACCTCAGTAACAGGTACTGTTGTTTGAGGAAGTGTTGTAATTACCGTTGGTTTTGTGGTTGATTCCTCTTCAGGCTTTTTACCGCATCCGGTAAAAGCGAGTGTAATAAAAAGAAGAGCCATTAAAAGTGAAAAGATTTTTGTTGTTTTAGAATTTTTGAGTGTTGCCATTTTATTAGTCCTTTTTGTCAGAATTATAACCAGAATTCCACAAGGTGTTTAAATTCACCATATAATTCAGGTCGTTGTGTATCTATTGTAACATCTGC
>JAZUMM010000042.1:0-3095 GCA_045603625.1 Acutalibacteraceae bacterium
GGTAATATGACCGTAAACGGCAAGCCCTTCGGCTTTAATATTGGTTACGGCTTTGGTGATACGTCTGCCGCAAGTGAAAATATTCTTTTTTACGACGGTAAGTGTCATAAGCTTGATGACGTTACGTTTAATATTCCCGAAAGTGGTTATACCGACCCGTGGACCTTCACTTCAAGTGACGGCAGATTTGAAATGGATTTTGTTCCTATTCTTGACAGAGCAGCAAAAATAGATGTTAAGTTTATTATTACAGACCAGCACCAGGTCTTTGGCAGGCTTAGCGGTAAAGCAGTTCTTGATGATGGAACCGTGCTTGAGATTAAAGATTGCCTTTGTTTTGCAGAAGATGTTCACAATAAATATTGAGGTGCCATAATGGAATATACTGAAGTTAAACTTTTTGTTAAAACAGAAGATACGGAAAGAGCCTCTTCAATTGCAATAATGACTGTGCCTTACGGTATTTATATTGAAGATTACAGCGACCTTGAACAAGGTGCGTGGGAAATTGCTCATATTGACCTTATAGATGAAGACTTACTTAATAAAAACAGAGAAGAATCAATAATTCATATTTTTATTGAGGAAGGCAATAATCCTAATGAAGCTGTGTCCTTTTTAACTGAACGCCTTAATGCCGAGGGTATTGCAAATCATATTGAAACTGACGGTGTTAATTCTGATGATTGGCAGGATAAATGGAAGGCGTTTTTCAAGCCACAGTCAATCGGTAACCGACTTTTTGTAAGACCTGTATGGATAGATGATTATGATAGTGGTAATCGTGCTGTGCTTAATATTGAGCCGGGTGCCGCATTCGGTACAGGTACTCACGAAACAACACGTTTGTGTCTTGAAACTCTTGATAAAATCATTAAAAATGGCGATACCGTTCTTGATATAGGTTGCGGTAGCGGTATTCTTGCGATTGCTTCAATGCTTCTCGGAGCAAAAGAGGGCTTTGGAGTGGATATTGACCCGCTTGCTGTTAAAACTGCAAAGGAAAACGGCTTGATGAATGGTCTTCGTGAGCCGGAGCTTCAATTTGTCTGCGGTGACCTTGCCGATAAGGTTACAAAAAAATACGACGTTGTTGTTGCAAACATTGTGGCAGATATAATAATTCTTTTCAGTACACAGGTAAAAGCCTTTATTAAGCAAGATGGTGTGTTTATTGCATCAGGTATTATAGATACCAGAGCAGATGAAGTCGTTATGGCTCTTCAGGGCGCAGGTCTTACTGTTAAAGAATGTATAGAGGAAAACGGTTGGGTTTGCCTTGTATGTAAATAATAATTTAAATTATTTTCTCATATATTTTCACGAGGTGAATTTATATGAGAAAATTTTTTTGTTTACTATTTACTTTTTTGATATTTTTAAACGCTTTGGTTGTACCGAGCTTTGCGCTTCAGGAGGAAAATACTATTCCTGTAAATGTGGAGTCTTCAGGTAAAACCAAAGGGAGTTTGCCTGTTGAAATTAAAGCGAAATCGGCAGTTTTAATGGATGTTTCAACAGGTACGGTTTTGCTTGAATATAACGGTGATGAAAAGCTGTTTCCTGCATCTGTTACGAAGGTTATGACGCTTCTTTTAGTAGCAGAAGCAATAGAGAATAAAAAAGTATCCTTGACAGATAAGGTTGCCTGTTCTGAAAATGCAGCCTCAAAGGGAGGCTCGCAAATCTGGTTGGAGCCGGGTGAAATTATGAGCGTTGATGAGCTTCTTCGTGCAACTGTAATCGGTAGCGCTAACGATGCTGCCACTCTTCTCGGTGAGCACGTAAGCGGTAGTGAGGAGGCTTTTATAACTCTGATGAATCAACGTGCCAAAGAGCTTGGTATGAACAATACCCATTTTGTTAATGCCACAGGACTTGACGATACGACCGATGAGCACCTGACAACAGCAAGAGACATTGCAATTATGTCAAGAGAGCTTCTGAAATATGATTTTATTCTCAAATATACAACTGTGTGGATGGATTCTTTACGTAACGGTGGAACAGAGCTTGTAAATACAAATAAGCTCGTCCGATTTTACGAGGGTACAACAGGCTTGAAAACGGGAACAACTGCAAAGGCAGGCTGTTGCATAAGTGCAAGCGCAAAAAGAGATGGACTTCACCTTGTGGCAGTTGTAATGGGTAGTGATACCAGTGATGACCGCTTTAATACTGCAAAAGCAATGCTCAATTGGGGCTTTTCAAATTTCTGTGTTTATCAGCCTGTTCTTGATTCGGGATTAATAAAAGATGTACCTGTAATTAAGGGTATTTGCGATACTGTAAAGGTTACTGTTCCTTGTATTTCACCGGTGCTTATTAATAAAACACAAGAGGAAAGTGTTAAGGTTACTGTTGAGCTTTGCGAAAATGCAGAAGCTCCTGTTTTAAAAAATCAGACCTTGGGAACTGTGCATGTTTATGTTGGCGAAAAAGAGGTTAACTCTTATAAAATATGTGCAAAAAACAACGTAGAAAAACTAAGCTTGTTTTCTGCCATGCTTAAATTATTGAACTTTGTTGCAAACGGAGATGAATCCTATCCGTTTTTAGAGCAAAACCCTTGATTTTACTTGACTTTTACCGTTGCTTTTGTTAGAATAAACTGATAATTTTTTTATTCCTTTAAGGAGTGTTTTTATGTTTTATACATCAACAAGAGATAACAGTGTAAAAGTTACTGCATCAAAGGCAATTGCCGATGGTATTTCACGTGAAGGCGGTCTTTATATTCCAGAAAGTATTCCTGTTCTTTCACAAGAGGAGCTTAAGAATCTTTGCAATGCAGATTATAAAGAGCGTGCAAAAAAGGTGCTTGGTCTTTACCTTACTGACTTTTCACAAGAAGAGCTCAGTATGTGCGTAGAGGGAGCTTATGCTGACGGAAAGTTTGCATCTCAGTTTGTTGCGCCGGTTGTTAAGCTTAATGAAACAGTTAATATACTCGAACTTTTCCGCGGTCCTACATGCGCATTTAAGGATATGGCATTGCAGATTCTTCCGTATCTTCTTACAGTTTCTGCTAAAAAGAATCTCAAGGATAAAGAGATTGTAATCCTCGTTGCTACATCAGGCGATACAGGTAAGGC
>JAZUMM010000043.1:0-5616 GCA_045603625.1 Acutalibacteraceae bacterium
CTAAATTTTCAATCCCCAAAAAATCTCCTCCACCATAGTACACAAGTACTATTTTAAGGCAGAACATAGTTTTTGTCAACAAGATAAACTTTTTGTAAAATATGTATTTTACACATAAAAAAAGAGAGATAAAATCTCTCTTTTTTAAAATTTATTCTGTTCGTAATGCTTCAACAGGGTCCTTTTTGGCTGCTATTCGCGATGGTACAAGACCTGCAACCAAGGTTAAGAAAACACTGATAAATATAAGTGCAATTGCACCTCCGATAGGAAGCTGAGCCTGTGCAGGAATCTCAACAACATATTTCAGTAACAGGTTAATAGGTATTTCCAGAATCAAAGTCGACAAAATACCGATTATACCGGCACCAAGACCAACAACTGTTGTTTCAGCATTAAATACTCTGGCAATATCCTTTTTCGAGGCACCTATCGCACGAAGGATACCAATTTCTTTTGTTCTTTCAAGAACGGAAATGTAAGTGATAATACCTATCATAATTGAAGAAACAACAAGAGATACTGCTATGAAAGCCACAAGAACGTAAGTAACAACATCAATAATTGTGGTAATGCTTCCCATAAGAACGCCGATGTAGTCGGACACCTTAATCTGCATTTCCTCGTGACCGTCTGCGGCAACCTTTTCGTTATAGTAATTAATTAATTCGTTTAATTTTTCCTTAGACTCAAAGTTTTTGGGGTAGAAGCAAATCATTGACGGTGTATCAAACGTGGAATAGCCCAGCATTGTAAGTGTACCCTCTAATGAGCTTTTTGAAGCAAGAGTGTCAACATAAGCCTGTTTTAATGCCAGAACCTGTTCATCGTTAAGGTAACCCTCCATAAGCTTTTTCTGAAGCTCGCTCATATTGTCAAAGCCGAACATTGCACCCATGTTTGACATATCAACATCTGCTAAATCCATATCCCCTGCCATTGACATAAAGGGTTTAAAATCAAGAAGATTATAATCAATTATACTTAAATCTACATCTGCAAGGTCAAAATCGTTTACAGTAAGATTTGAATAAGCGTAACCTGTTATTACGTCTTTTGTAGGGTCAGCAAGCTGTTCTACAACAATTTGTTTTTTCGCAGTTTCATTTATGGCAAAATCCATAAGGTCTCTTCTGTAACCGATACCGCCTGTACCCACAGAAAGAGTATTATTTTCATCAGGCTTAAGAATACCTACGATTTTAATTTTTTCACCGTTTTCAACAAGATTCTTGAGATACAATTCATTAGCACTATTATCTGACCAAAGTCCTGTTTTTGCATCTTTTTTATAATAATCTGCGCTTAAAACAAGACTGAACTCCATAGCAAGAATATCATCATACGAATACTTTGTAACATCATCGGTACCTAACGTTTCACCACTGGCAAGAGCTTGCATAACCTCTTTACCGAAAGCCGCCTGGTCCTTAAGACCTAAAGCGTAAACAACAAGCTCGTTAATCTGATAGTTACCGTCTACAATAAGTACAACCTCATTATATTTTTCAGGCATTTTACCTGCAATTATGTCGTACTGGGCATCCATAAGAGCATCATCACCGATTAACTCTGTCCACACACTAAAGCTCTGAGTAATGGTTGACATTGCCGAAGACATATCCATCATACCGCCTGAAGAATCGCCGCCCATATTCATATAATCCATAACATTACTTGGGTTTACCCTGACAACGCCTTCAGACGTATCTGCCTTATAAATGTTCAACGTTGTACTGTATTTATACTGAACATCGTTACAGACCTCATCAAAAGCCTCTTGATTATCATCAATGTATTGTTTGAAGTTATCAAGATTATTGGAGGTTGCCTCAGATATAAAGGCATTTACCATTTTCATAAAGGACTCGTTAACATAAATGTTACCGTCCTCTTCCGCTTCGGTTGTAAGACCGCCCATACCTGTCATGGTAGTCATAATACTGCTTACGTCCATAGTCTGCTTTTCAACAGTCATAGGGTAAGAAAGAAGCATATCCTCCTGAACATGGTCAATGTAAACCTGAATACCGTTTGAAAAAGCAAGTACAAGCGCAATACCGATAATACCTATACTTCCTGCAAAGGATGTAAGGAAGGTACGAGCCTTTTTTGTACGGAGGTTATTTATACTAAGGTTAAAAGCCGAACCGAAGGACATTGATTTTTTACCTTTGGCATCGGATTTTTTTGATTTTTCCTTTTGGCGCTTATCATCTACCTTTTCAGGTGTATACGGATTAGAGTCATCCATAACCTCACCGTCAAGGCAACGAATTATTCTGTTTGCATATTCATCTGCAAGCTCAGGGTTATGGGTAACCATGATAATAAGCTTTTCTTTGGAAATTTCCTTAAGAAGCTCCATAATCTGAACGCTTGTTTCACTATCAAGAGCACCTGTCGGTTCATCGGCAAGAAGAATATCGGGGTCATTGATAAGTGCACGTGCAATTGCAACACGTTGCATCTGACCGCCTGACATCTGATTAGGCTTTTTGTAAATCTGTTCTTCAAGGCCAACCTTTTTTAAAGCATCAATGGCTCTTTGACGACGTTCTTTTTTTGATACGCCTGAAAGAGTAAGAGCCAACTCAACGTTTGACAAAACAGTCTGATGAGGGATAAGGTTATAGCTTTGGAAAATAAAGCCAATTGAATGATTCCTGTAAGTATCCCAATCAGAGTCGCTGAATGATTTTGTTGACCTGCCGTTAATAAAAAGGTCACCACTCGTGTATCTGTCAAGACCACCGATAATATTAAGCATTGTGGTTTTACCGCATCCTGACGGACCAAGAATTGCAACAAATTCGCTTTCGCGGAAATTAATATCAATACCCTTTAACGCTCTTACGGTAGTATCGCCCGTAACGTAATCTTTAACTATATTCTTTAATACTAACATTTTTTATCCCCCGCTTTTCCGTACAGGCGTTTTTTGTTAATTAATAAAATCAAACCGACTACAACACACAAGCCTAAATAACCCAATGCAACGTACACAAGAGTGTTATTTTTTTCCTTCGGTGTGTATATAATGGTAGGTTTATAATCTTCACCTGTTACAATTTCGATTGTAACACGTTCTTTAAAGAATAAGTTGTAAAGCCACGCTACAAGCTCATCTTCTGTCATAGAAGCGAATTGACTTGCCATTGACGACGTATCAAAGGATGATGTACCGCCACCCATTGAGCTCATAAGAAGATTCTCGTTACCCGGCATTTTGAGTGTTGCGGCAACAACCTTAAGAAGCGCAAGCACAATTGAGGTTTTGTTACCCTCAATATAAGTGTACTTTACATTTTTACCGTCAATAACAGTTTTGCTTACTTTTTCAATTGAAGTACCGTAGCTTGCAATAGTTTTTATATCAAACTCAGCAATACTTATACCTAAATCAGAAACCATTGAACCCAAAAGAGTATCAAGGTCAAAGCCCTCTGTTAAAGAGAGAGTATCAACAGGAAGCTCAATAACTCCCGGTACTCTGTTAAAAACAGAGGTTACAGGCAAAAGCAGGTTAGAAATACATTTTTCTAAAGAGCCACTTTCAATAAAATAAATTATATTCGGGAATTTATCCACAATTGTTTTAACAGGCTTTTTACTTATATCGTTTAACAAATCAAATACAGGGTTAAGAATGTTTCTGAGCATTGCATCGCCATTTGTATCTTTCTTGAAGACTTCATAAGAAACAATTGCAGAATCATTACAGCCTAACGCCTCCAAAACAGGAATAACTGAGGTGTTATAACCGTCTGTACCCTTGATTGTTATACTGTTCATAACAGTCATATCGCCTTCACAAAGCACCACCTTGAGTAATGGTAAAAACGGTCTTAAAACTGCAGTAACGGCATTCTGGAAACCAAGACGAGAGCCATCTTTAAAGCCCCAGCTCACATTAGTTAAATTAACATCTGCCCAAGAGGCTTTTGAGGAAAGTGCATTTTTGGCATTTTTATATGCACCCTCAGTAAGAAGAGCGCCAACACCTTTCGGAGTTACGTCAATACCCAAAAGCTTTAAAACATCAACAAGCTTTTCATCCTCCAAAGCCTTGTATATACCTGTAACTAACGCGCCCACGTTACTGTTTGTGTATAAAGATTCGGTAATAACCTCACCCATATTATTATGGGTTCCGCCCTCTTTAACAAACTGGTCTAACAAATCATCAATTTCATTATAGACTTTATTCAAATCATCCTCAGAAAGAGCAGTTGTATTAACCATAGTAGTAGGTGTAAATGCAGGATAAACCATCAATTGTGCAGCTTCAGGCTCAACAGGATTGAAAAGAAGAATGATAAACTTAACAATATCTTCGGTATCCTTGTTAAGAATATCTGTAAGGAATGATGTATCCATACTTACGGTTGCATTTTCACCTGACATAAGTGTACCGAGATTATCTTTATTAAGCTTTAAAGTTTCAATAAGCCAACGAAGAATTTCTACATAAGCTTCACTTTTATTACTTACAAAACCATTTGCGGTTTTTGTTCCGCAAGCTGCTAATTTACCGAAATCAAGCTCCTTCATTTTAAAGCCATCTTCTGATGAAGCCATTGATGACATTAATGCATTAATATCAATACTTGTAAGTGAATCAAGATTAAATAAATCAAGTGAAACCATTACAGAAATAAGCTTATTGCTTGTTATAGGATTTAAAATTGCGTTAATGGATTTATCTAATTCACCGTTATCAATAAAATAAGCAACACTCGGTAAAATATCGCTCAAATTATTTGCAGGACTCTCCATAGCATTTTCGATAGTTGTTAAAATCGGTAAAATTATATTTTTTACCATAGAATTTCTATTAATATCAGCTTGCTCTGTAAACTGAGCCTGACTCAATATACTGTTGCATTTAAAAGCTTTCAATAACGGAATAATTCCGTTTTCGTAACCATTGTCGCCATCAATAGTCAAAAGTGCATTAATTTCGTAATCGCCATCGCAAAGAAGACAATATAAAATATCATTAAACGGTGAGAAAGATGCACTTAATGCATCCGCAAAGCCTTCTTTTGTGCTGACACCCCAGCTTACACCTTCTAAATTAACATCGGCCCATGAATCACACTTATTAAGTACCGCACTAACAGCAGTATACTTACTCAAGGCAGTTGCAAGTGCCTTTGGTGAACAGTCAAGACCAATTAATTTAATCTGGTCTGCATTTTCATCAAAAGAAATATAGGTGCTTACAAGGAAATCAGATAAAGCACTATCTGTGTATAACATATCACCAACCATAGACTTAAGAGTTCCGCCACCAAGCATAGGTGCAACCTCTTTAAGTAAATTATCTGTACCTTTAATAGCATTAAGAGTCTGCTCTTTTGTTACGCCATCAGGGTACGCGGCAGCATTTGCGGCAACACCCAACCATGAGGACACTGCCACAAGCATACACAGAAATATACAAAAAGATTTTTTAAAATATTTCTTCATAAAAACCACTCGATTTATATATAGATATACTACAAGACATATTAATTCTATTTTATATAATATATAATTATACAACAAAATTCAAGTAATATGTTAAATAATTGTAAAGAAAGTGATGAAAATGAACAAAAAATATAAATT
>JAZUMM010000044.1:0-5584 GCA_045603625.1 Acutalibacteraceae bacterium
TAGAGAGGGGGACCATCGCTTGCGATGGTGGAAAGTTATAGTGCCGTAAGGCAAAGTTAGTTGTTCATAGCACCATTTTTAGTTACTTCTTTATCTGCCTTATATCCTCGCCTGTAAACTGAAGAACCTCAAAGCCGTTAAGTCTTGAGGTGAGGCGTTGACCGTAGCGATTTTCAAGCTCTGTAACAGAAAGGTTAGAAATTATAATAAGGGCTTTGCCGTTAAGGATAGCATCATTCACAAGCTCATTTATGGATGCATTGCCGAAATCAGACTCAAATTCTGCACCTAAATCGTCAATAATAATAAGGTCTGCGGCGTTAAGCTCTTCTTCAATATCGGAATCGCTTCTGCCAAAGCTTTCGTTTTTCATTTGTTTTACGATTTTAGCAACGGTATTGTAGTAAACGTTATAGCCCTTAGCGGAAATTTTGTTAAGCACTGCAAGAGCAAGATGAGTTTTGCCTAAGCCTGTACCGCCACAGAAAAAGAAGCTGTTGGAGTCAGGTGTGAAATTTTCTGCATAGGCTTTAAGCATTTCGTAGCAACCGCGCATATAATCCCTTGGGGAATAGCCTAATGCTCTGTCTTTAATATCGCTGTAAAGGCTTACATCAAATGAATCAAAGGTTGATTTTGCCAGCAACGGACTGCAGGAAAGCTCGCCAACAGAAAGCTGTTGAAGAAGTTGAAGGTGACATTCGCAAAGCTTACCGTTAGATATGCCTGTATCGTTACAAATTTTACATGAATAAGGCACATCAAGGTAATCCTCGGGATAGCCGGCGCTTTTAATTAAGTCTTTTTTTGCCTGCTGTGCTTCAAGATTCTTTTTTGCAATTTCTGCAATATTTATTTTCTCGCTGTTTCCGCCTACGGTTTTAATTACCTGAAGGGCGGCATTTTTCATTTCTTTTTCAATATCAAGAAGCTCGGGAAATTTTGCAATAAACTCTTTTCTTCTTAAAGCGTGAAGATTTTCTGCCTGACGTTGTCTGTTTTTTAATTCAATCTCTGCTTTTTGATAAATTATTTCTGAAAATTTCATACATCATTCTCCTCTTGTGAATAACGTTTTGCCCAGTCAAGCACACTGCTTCTGCCGACTTTTTCAGTATCATAAGATTTTTTAACTTCTTTTGGTAAAGATTTTTTCTCTTTTGCAATTGCCTCTTCAGGTGTAGTAATGCCTGAGCGAGCCCATTTTTTAAGGAGCTTGTTTGCATCGGAAAAAACCTTTTCGGATTCTTCTAAGGCATACCTGATAAGCTCAGGTGAGCAACCCCAATCAACGTGCCATTCGCGAATAAATTTAAAAACACGTGGTGTAGGTGAATCTGTTGTAATACCGGCACTTGCTTTTACTTCTTTAAAGCAGGCTGTTGTTTTATCAAGGCAAAGGAGCTCATTTTCAACGGCTTCCATATTATCAATACCGCGTTTTGCCCAATCTTCGGCTCTGCTTTTAATAGCGGAGGATGAAGTTTTATCCTCGCATTTCTGGTGCTGTAAAAGTGTAATAATTACCTCCGGCGGAAAGCCGTAATAATCATAAATCATAAGTATAAGTGCTTGTGTATCGTAGCCGAAGGTACCAAGAATTGTCTGAGCTTCGTTATAAATTAATGTAAGCTCAGGCTCCTCAGAAATTCTCAGGGCAATATCACGCTGAGTCGGTTTTTTTAGCGGTAAAGACCTTACCTGAGTTTTTTCTTTTTTTACCTTAACCTCGGCTTCGCTTTCGTTATTGCAAAGCAATTTTGCATTGGAGGATGTTTTGTTAAAAGAGTCTTCGTTAATTGTGGAATCAATTGAAATAACGTCGTAATTCTCCCAATAACAAAGGCAATCAGCCACGTCATTCTCTGAAAGTCCCGTGCAACAGGATATTTGCTTTGCATCAACAGCTCCGTCAGGGTTACGTAAAATAAAGAGTAAAACTTTAAAACTTGCCGCCGGGGCAAGTTTTAAGTGTTTATCTATAACGTCTGTGGGAACGGCGACTGCGCCGTTTAAATAATCGCATTTAATTTTAATCATAAAATATTATTCCGGGAATTTAACAATAACACCAACGGACCTGCCGTTAACGTACTGTGCAATTCCTGCCATATCAATGTTTTTAGAAAGGGTACTGCCTGCTACGGCATAACCGCCTTTTGGTGAAAGGCATATAGCATACGCAGTTTCGTTTGCGGTACCGCCAAAGGAACGAGCCCATTTAAGATTGCCGTACATATCAAATGCAGCAATAACCATATCGTCACCGCCACGGGTTGTGATACCCTTAAAATCTCTTGTGGAGGAGTTGGATGAGCCTGTTGCAACAAATGTACCGTCGTCCTTTTCAATAATATCTACAAGGTCATCGTCATACTGACCTCTGAAAGGCTTTGCAAATGCAATGGAAAGGTCGCTGTTGAGTTTGATTATATATGAATCGTAGCCACCGCGTGAACCCATATCACCTGTAAATATGCTATTGGTTGAATCCTGGTCATTGGAGTTTGAACGGCCAACAATAACAACGCCGCCCGTTTTGCTTGCAGTGATACCTGAGAAGACATCGTTATTTGTGCCTGCAATAGGCACGGCACCTATAATTTTACCGGCAGAGTTAAGCTTAACAACACCGCTGTCAATTTTGCCGAGTATTTTGAAAAGTGAGCCGGAATAGAAGCTGCCGACTGCAAAAATATTGCCGTCCTTATCAACACAAACGTCTTCAAGTGCATCCTTGTTACCGCCGAAGATATTTTTCCATACAAGCTTACCGTTAGAATCGTATTTAACTGCGCAAAGGGCTGACTCTAAGGCAGGCTTATTAAATCCTGCAGCATCTCCGTCATTATTACCTACGGAGCCTACAACAACAATACCGCCGTCGCTTGTAAGTGCACCTGCTTTGAACAAGTCAACAGTTGTTGTTTTGAATACCTTGTGCCATAATTCCTTGCCGTTTTTGTCGTATTTATAAACAAAGCCGTCATAGAAATGGTTAGGTGAAATCACATCGCCGCCTATATTTCTGCCGTAGCCTACTGCGTAGAAACCGCCGTCTGACGTGCAGACAATATCGGTAATAGCGTGGTTACCAACCTTACTGCCCACGGCATATGACCAAAGAATATTACCTTTTGTATCGTATTTTGTAATTACTGAGTATGGTGTGGCAAGACCGAGAGAAGCAAATTTTTCAAAGTCGCCGTTTTTGGAGTTTGTAACTACTGCGGCAATAAGGTTACCGCTATTATCGGAATCAACTGCAGAGAAAAAGTCTTCCTCTGTACCGCCGTAAGATTTTTTCCAATCAATAGAAGCAGGGGCAACCTCATGAGGATTGCTTGTAATAGGAATAATTGAGGTAATTACGTTACCGTTGGCATCTGTGTTTGTGTTGCCTTTACCATCTGTAAAGTTAACAACAGAGGTTCCCATAATAACGTTTTCGCCGGGCTTTGCGATGTTAGGGTTCTGAGGAATTGTAACCTGTTGAGTAACAACGGCACCGTTTTTATCTGTAACGGTTGCACCATTTTTATCTGTAACAGGAACGTTAACGGTAACACCGATTTCTTTGTATGCAATGGTTGTGAGAATGTTTCCGTTTACGTCTGTAACATCTTTATAGTGTGTTTTTGTAACAGGAACACCGTTTTCATCTGTAACTGCAACACCGTTTTTATCTGTAACAATTTCATAAACTGCAGTTGTCTGGTTAAATGCAGAAGGCTGTGCAATATATGTTATAACTGCACCTGCATCGTCTGTAAGGGCAATGCCGTTTTCATCGGTAGCGTAAACAACAAACTGGTTTGTTGTGCTGGCGTAACCGCCCTTATCTTTAGAGATTTTAAAAACAACAGCAAGCACAACAGCAATAACAAGTATTGCAATAATCGGAATAACAATTTTTAATGTTTTTGCTTTGCTGTTACTGCTTTTATCTGAAGTAGCTTCCTTTTCTGCCGCATTTTTTTCTGTTGCAGTTTTGTTTTTTTCAGCATCTTTTTTGTTGGTTTTTTTCATATTTTCATCCATTAGTGTAACCTCCGGAACAGAATAATTATTAAAATTGAGCATATACCGTCATTTTAATATATAATACCATATACTTATGTGATTTTCAATTGTTAAATGCTTACAAAACAAAAATCGTTGCATATTACATAAAAATGACGGATAGTTATTATATAATATCAATAATTTTTGCATTTTACTCAAAAAAATCGTTGAAAAGGCAAAATTTATGTGCTAAAATACCAAAGTATAGTAACCTTTTATGGATTTTTATATTAGGCGAATAATATATAAACGCGGTATTGCGTTGGGAGGAATTATTTTGAAAGCATATAGCAAAGAAAATATCCGCAATGTCTTAATTGCAGGCCACGGTGCCAGAGGTAAAACTACTCTTGCTGAAGCAATGCTTTATCTTGCAGGTGCAACAGACAGATTAGGACGAGTTGCAGATGCAAACACAGTTCTTGACTTTGATGCAGAAGAGAAAAAGAGAAAGGTTTCTGTTTCTTCCGCGCTTGCTAATTTTGAGTGGCGCGACAGAAAAATTAATATTATAGACACTCCCGGTCTTTTTGACTTTGAAGGTGGCAGAGCAGAGGGCTTAAGAGCTGCTGAATCTGTTATTGTTGTTCTTTCATGCGGTCACAATGTTGACGTTGGTGCAGAAAAAACATTAAGAGCAGCAGGTAAAAAAGGTCTTTCAAAATTCATTGTTGTTACAAAATGTGATGGCGAAGACAGAGATTTCTTTAAAACTCTTAATAACTTAAAGGATAAATACAGCACAGCTATTTGTCCTGTTGTTATTCCTTACGTTGTAGGCGGTAAGGTTGAATGTTATGTTAACTTCCTTCAGAACAAAGCATTTAAATATGATAACGGTAAAGCAACAGAGGTTCCGATGCCTACTGATGCTCTTATTGATGATATTCACGCAGCATTTACAGAAGCAGTTGCATCTGCAGATGATGAGCTTATGATGAAATTCTTTGATGGTGAAGAATTTACTCACGATGAAATTGTTGCCGGTCTTTCACAAGGTGTACTTGACGGTACAGTTATTCCTGTATACGCTTGCTCCGGTCTTACAACAGATGCAGTTGACCTTGTGCTTAACGGTATTACAAAGCTTGCTCCTGCACCAAAGGGTGAGGGTGACCTTGCTTGTGACCCTAACGGACCTCTTGCAGCGATTTGCTTCAAGACAGTTGCTGACCCATTTATTGGTAAAATGTCTTTCTTTAAGGTTGTATCAGGTAAAATTACTGCTGCTACAAAGCCATATAACACCCGTACCGAAGAGGAAGAAAAAATGGGTAAGCTTGTTATGGTTAAAGGTGCAAAGCAGGAAGATGCAACAGAAATTACCGCAGGTGATATTGGTGTTGTTACAAAGCTTGCAGGCTTTAAAACAGGCGACGTTATGTGCGAGGCAAAGGCTCCTGTTGAGCTTGCCGGCGTAGATTTCCCTGCACCTTGTTATTCAATGGCAGTTAACGTTGTTAAGTAGTGTGAAGAGGATAAGGTTGGTTCAGGACATATCAAGCATGCAGGAAGAGGC
>JAZUMM010000045.1:0-3938 GCA_045603625.1 Acutalibacteraceae bacterium
GGTGAAGATTTTAATATGGATAACCCTAACGGTGGTATGTATTCCAAAATGGAGCTTACCGAGGTCCATTACGAGATGGAAAAAAAGATGCTCTATTCTCAGGAAGCTCTTAATGATATGGCGTTTTATAAAAAATTAAAGGATTCTCCGTATTTTGCCCGTGTTGATTTTAAAATAGACGGTGCTTTAAAAGAAAAAACTGTGTATATCGGTCTTAAAACCCTTCAGGACCCCGATACTTTTCAAATGTATGTTTGTGACTGGCGTGCACCAATAGCCTCTCTTTTTTATGAGGATTTTGAAGATAAAGCATTTTTTGATGCACCAAAAGGCAGAATATACGGCGATTTGCTTCTTAGACGCCAGTATAAATTTCAGGACGGTTGCTTGCATTATTACGTGGATAGTGATGTTAAGATTGATGATGACATTCTCAGAGATGTTCTTTCGTCATCTTCAGGTGAGCACCTTAAGGTTATTGTAAACAGCATTCAAAGGGAGCAGAATAAAGCAGTAAGGTACACAGATAACGAAAATCTTCTTGTTACAGGTCCCGCAGGTAGTGGTAAAACATCTGTCGGCTTTCATAGACTTGCGTATCTTCTTTACAGAAACAGAAACGAGCTTTCTTCCGCTGAAATCGTTATGTTTTCAAATAACGATATTTTTTCAAGCTATGTGGCAGATATTATTCCGGAACTTGGGGAAATGCCTATTAATTATGCATCCTTTTACAGCATCTTTTCTGCTGAGATACCAACACTTGAGGTGAGGGATTATTTTTCTCTTGCAGATGAAATCATAAAGGGTAACAAGTCAAGAGAGAAATCTGCATCAATAAAAATGAGCAGAGAGTTTATAAACTTTCTTGAGTGTGAGGGTAATTGCTTTGAGCCTGATTTTCAGGATGTTACTTATAACCGCGATGTTATTATTTCCAAGCAGGAGCTTCTTGACAGATTTAATCAGGATGATGAAAGTACAATAAAATTAAAGGGTGAAAGACTTTTTTATTACGTTCAGAATATTATAGATGAATATTTTGAAGAAAATAAAGAGGTTATTTATAAGGAGCTTGATAAAGAATCCTCAATAGATGAGGATACTTATAAATTATTAAAAGCTGCAAAAAGAGAGGTAAAGGGCAAAGCAACAGATATGATAAGGAGTGCTACTCTTGTTGACCCTGTTACTATCTACTTTAAGCTTCTTAGTGATTTTGCAAAGGCTAAAAATGATGAAGCACTTATTGAAACAGGTGCATCACTTCATAAGGGCTACCTTGAATTTGAGGATGCTTTAGGTGTAGTGTACCTTAAAACCGTTCTTGGCTCCTCTGCAATTCTTTTGGGAGTTAAGCATCTTCTTATAGATGAAGCACAAGATTTTTCCTTGATTCAGCACGAAATTATAAAAAGAATGTTCCCAATGTCAAGGGTTACTCTTCTTGCAGACAGTAATCAGGCGATTCTTAATGCAGTAAATACTGTTAGTGAAGATGAACTGGCAAAGCTTTATGGTGCCAAAATTCTGAGGCTTAACAAAAGTTACCGCTCAACAGAGCAGATTAACGAATTTGCTTCAAGGCTATTACCTGAAGAAAATCGCTATGAAATTTTTAAAAGAAACGGTGAAGCTGTTAAAATTGTCAGGGGTAGTGCAGAAGAACTTTGTGCTTATGTTAAAGAGCAGGCTGAAAATTCAAAAACACTTGCGGTAATTACAAAAACTGCAGACGAAGCAAGAAATTTGCATAAGCAGTTAATAAAAAAATTGCCGGGTGTAAGGCTTTGTGATAATAAATCCTGTGAGATTTCTGATGCTCCTGTTATTATTCCGCTGGCTCTTACAAAGGGCCTTGAATTTGACAGAGTCGTAATTGCAGATAGTGACGGTGGCTTTACAGATAACGGAAATGAAAAATTTTTATATCTTGCTTCAACAAGAGCGCTTCATAAATTAACAATTTTTTCAATGTAAAAAAAGCACTTCAGATTGTTTATAATCTGAAGTGCTTTTTGTTTATTTGTTCCTGATTTTATCGTTGATTTTTTCTCTTGTGTCAAGAAGCCATTGAATTTCGTGAGGATATGTTCTGAAGGAAAGTGGAACCTCAAGTCCTTCTTCAAGTAATTTTAAAACTTCTTTTCTTCCGATTTTCGTTTCAAGAAGCTTCAGTGCCCTCAAATCCTGTAAGGCATCGGCAAAAACCTTGTGCCTCAGAGAGTTAAGCGGTGAACCGTTTTTACCCGGGTAAACAACAAAAGAGTCACCTGATGGGAATGCTCCGCCTGCATCAGTTACCTTGAATGGATCAACAGGCGCTTTTGAATATTGAGTGTACCAGAAATTGTGACCCCATTGTAAAAATCCTTTTGCATCATATTTATAAAGCAAAAAGCCTAATATTCTGTTTCTTACAGAAGGTTGAGAAAAGAGTCTGTTAGGTAAATAATCATGGACTTGAGTGCAACAGTAATACGTCCAGAAGTTTTTAACTTCTGCTTTGAATATATCCGCTTCATCTTCACCGCAAACAGGTGTTTTTATAAGTCCGTTTCTGAAATATTCAATGTCGGAAAGTGCATCAAGATTATTGAAACCGGGGAAAAGACGGTGAAGAATATCTGCCGCTTTTTTATAGCCTTTTAACTGGCTTTCGTTAGGCTCGTCTGATACGTGGAGCCAGCAAAGCTTTTTGATTCCCAGCTTATTGACTTCTTTTTTGAATTCCTTTGCAAATGCTTCGAGGAATTCGGTGTAGGCTTTGCCGCTTGCTTTTGTGTCCCAACCGAAAATGCGTTTTTCCTTGCCGTTGACGGTTGCCATAATCTTAGGTGCAGAGGTTGCGCCCCATTGTGTAAAGAAATGTGAAATTTCAAAAGCTTTAATACCGCAATCAAGGCAGAGGTTAACGTATTTTTCAAAGTTTTCAAAGTCAAAGAAATATTTCCCTTTTTCTTTTGTAACCTTAACAAGTTGGACTGTAGGTCTTTCACCACCAACTGCAGTGTCAAGCGGAGGAGTAAAAACAGGTGTAAGGAGCATTGTTACACCATGGTCAACGGCATTTTTTATATAGTTTTTAACGATTCTCCAATACTCATCTGAAAAAACTTCAACACCATAGTAGGTGCAAAGGCAGTCGTTATGAAACCAGTTTGTAAATAAAAGTTGTTGCTCGGGAAGAGTGTCATCAATGATATTAAGAGCAAAAACCTTTTTTGTTTCATTGGCTTTGGTTTTAAGACTGACAGTGATTTTTTTGTTACCTGTAAATTCACTTTGTGGGCAAAGTTCTATCCAAACAGAATACCACAAGCCTTTTTTAACTTTAATATTACCGTCAATCGGTTTGAGTAAGTCCGGAAATTCTTTTCTGTTTAAATCATAGTGAAAAGAGTCGGAATTTTCGTAGCCGTTTCTGCCGGCAGGAATATTTTCAACAAAATAGAGTTTTAAATATTTTGAAATCGGGGAAGAAACAGAAACGCATATTTCTGTTTCTTCCTTGCTTTCTGCCATAAAGGCAACCTGAAAAGAAAATCTTTCGTTTTTTAAAGCAGAGTAGCTTGTGAATTCTTTAAAGTTAGGTTCAGTATCTTTAAAAATTTTATTAAGGGAAGAAAGAATAAGAGTCTTCATATTTTATTCCTCGGTTTTTTTATCAAGATTTCTCTTTCTGAGTAAGAAAAGCGGAATGAATACAAGTGCCGCAACAACAGCACTGTAAAGGAACATCATGCGATCAGGTACAATTGTTTCTACACGAACAATTTCGCCGCCAACAACATTTTCTGTTATATAAGTTGCACCGACTCTTCTGCATGCAATATCACCAAGTGTTGGACCAACTACCATAGGAATAAGCACAAAGAAAATCATTCTGATACCTTGGAAAAGGCCGGCTTTGCTTGGTGGTGTAAAGTCACGGATAG
>JAZUMM010000046.1:0-2964 GCA_045603625.1 Acutalibacteraceae bacterium
CGGATAGGGCAGTCAACAAGCTTAAGCCCTGCCTGAATAGCATTTTTGCGTATTTCTCTTACTTCCTCATCATTACTGATGCCTTCAATGTGCTCATCTGCACCAAATTCAAGGTAAATTTCATCTGTATAATTAATTAAATCCTGTGCAAAATCTTCACCTATAAGTGTAGGTAAATCGCCACCGACCTCGTAGCTTAAAGAAAGCTTACCGTCAGAGAATGCACCTGCTCCCGAAAAGCCCGTTGTAATGTGGCAATAGGGCTTGCAGTTAACACATTGCTTTGTTTTTGCTTTTGGGCAGCTGCGCTTTTCAACAGGCTGACCTTTTTCAATTATAAGAATAGATTTTTCGCTGCCTTTACGTCTCATTTCAAGGGCAGTAAAAATACCGGCAGGACCGGCACCGACAATTACTACGTCGTATTTCATTAATGTTCATCCTTTAAAATAAAGAGAATTTTGGTTTGAATCAGAAACCAATTTATTTTACTTTAATTTGTGATTTTTGTCAATAGAATAGTATAATTGTTCACAGAAAATAGTAAAGATGATGAGGTTTACTCATCATCCTTTGTTAATTCCTTGTATTTGTAAGATAAAAACAAATCCTTTGCTTTTTCTGTGTATTCACCGTTTTCATTTTCCAGAATAAGAGGCGGTTGTATTCTGAAGCCGGGAGCAGAGCCTTTTTTACCTTCAACAAGTACAAGGCTTGGCTCTTTACCATTTCTCTGAATTACCTCTCTCATAGTTTTAGGCTCAATTTTGTGTTTTCGCATGCTTTCAAAAATATCGGGTAACCTTTCGGGACGTTGGCAAATACAGAACCTGCCACCGAATTTTAAAAGCTGCGCTGCTGCTTTTGCGCAATCGTCAAGGGTGCAAGTGAATTCGTGACGAGCATTCTGGTAATCTGCTTCTTCATTAACAATGCCCGTACCCAGCTTTTTGTATGGCGGGTTAATGCTTACAAGGTCATAGTATTCGTTAGGTAAAACGTTTTTCAGCTTTCTTAAATCGTTGTGAACAAGCTTAATTTTATCTGTAAGACCGTTTTCGGTAAGTGTTTTGTTGAAAAGTGCAATTGCACTTTCAGAAAGCTCCACACCTGTAATTTCTTTAGGCGCAAAATCTCTTAGCCATAAAAGGGGAATAATGCCGTTGCCGGTGCCAAGGTCACAACATTTATCTTTGTGACGCGGAGCACAAAAATCTGCCAGAATAATAGCATCTGAAGTGAAAATATGTGCTTCACTCACATATATATTTAAATTTTTAGCAAGTGCCTCTGTGCGCTCTTTACGTGATGCCATAAAATACTCCTTATAATAAGCTATTATAAACGTATTTTAACACAAGAGATATATATAATCAATTATTTTATTCTTCCATTTGTTTGCCGAGAAATGCCGCCGCTACCTGACAAAGCTTGATTTCTGTTTCTGTTGCAATTTTTTTTGTGTCGCTTTCCATAAATATAACAGAGCCGGTAATGTCACCTGCAGAAATAACAGGGTAAACTATAAGAGCCCTGCTTTCAACGCTTTCAATAGGGTAGAGGACGTCGTTTTCTCTGCGTTTGATAAATTTATCTCTGTTTTCCATAATGTCCTCCAAAGGCTCAGAAATGCGCCTTTCAAGGTACTCTTTTTTAGATAAGCCCGAAACAGAAACAATATGGTCCCTGTCTGTTATAATAATAGGTAAATCTACTGTTCTGTTAAGGACGTCTGAGTATTGACCTGAAAATTCCGAAAGCTCACCCATAGGCGAGTACTTTTTGAAAATAACCTCACCATCGCTTTTGGTAAATATTTCCAACGGGTCACCTTCACGAATGCGAAGTGTCCTTCTAATCTCTTTAGGAATAACAACCCTGCCTAAATCATCAATTCTTCTCACAATACCTGTAGCCTTCATAATATATAAACTCCTCTTTCTTTAATTTAATGAATAATGAATGATGAAGAATGAACAATGAACAATTAAGGGTCGGCAGAGCCGCCGGATTATAATCGGCGCGAAAGCGCCCCGAAACTATTCACTATTCATTATTCACTCTTCACTCGCAAAGTCACTTTGCGATTTATGTTGTTAGTATTTGTGATTAAAGGGAATTTATACTGTGCGAATTTACAATTCAATTTAGTTGTGATATAATATTTTCAGTTTAGTTACATCGTTTGAATCAAGGATTATTTTATGGAGATATGATTGATGGATTATTTAGTTACAATAATTGTTACTTTCTTTGCCGGAATGGGAGCAGGTCTCGGAACAGGCTTTGCGGGGATGAGCGCCGCCGCAGTAATAACTCCGATGCTTGTTACTTTTCTAAAAATTAACCCTTATACCGCAGTAGGTATAGCTCTTGCTTCTGATGTGTTGGCGAGTGGTGTTTCTGCTTTTACCTATCGCAAAAATAAAAATCTTGATGTAAAAAACGGAATTCTGATGATGGTAATGATTTTAATTTTTACTATAATTGGCAGTTATGTTTCAAGCATTGTTCCGTCACAGACTATGGGTGGATTCAGTACCTTTGTTACACTTATGCTTGGTATTAAATTTATTTTAAAACCAGTAATGACTACAAAAGCAGAAATGGAATCCGTCAACAAAAAAAGAAGGATCATCGGCTCGGTAATCAGCGGCGTGTTTATCGGTTTCATCTGTGGATTTATTGGTGCAGGCGGTGGAATGATGATGCTTCTGATTCTTACCGGTGTGCTTGGTTATGAATTAAAAACTGCGGTTGGTACAAGTGTGTTTATTATGACATTTACCGCTTTGACAGGCGCTGTTTCTCACTTCTCTCTCGGTGATTCACCTGACATTTTGATCATGAGTCTTTGCGTTGTTTTTACATTTATCTGGGCAAGAATTGCCGCAAAATTCGCCAACAAAGCAAAGCCTGAAACATTGAATCGTGCAGTTGGTGTT
The DNA here is from genome assembly GCA_045603625.1 of Acutalibacteraceae bacterium. Classification (GTDB taxonomy): domain Bacteria; phylum Bacillota; class Clostridia; order Oscillospirales; family Acutalibacteraceae; genus DTU089. The sequence goes on from JAZUMM010000046.1 coordinate 2,946, forward strand.
GTTTTGGTTGTGTTAGGTG
>JAZUMM010000047.1:0-10381 GCA_045603625.1 Acutalibacteraceae bacterium
GAAGAAAGGGCAACACAATTTCTTTGTAGTGATATTTATGCTGAAACAACCTTTGGCTTGTATAAATCTACTTTGTAAATAATAAAAAAATAACAGCAAGGCTTTCGCCTTGCGGTTTTCTTGTAGCTTTAATTATGCAAGTTCAGCAAAGTATTTGATTGTTCTAACCATCTGGCTTGTATAACTGTTTTCGTTATCATACCAAGAAACAACCTGAACTTCGTAAAGGTCATCAGCAATCTTAGCAACCATTGTCTGTGTTGCATCGAAGAGTGAACCGTATTTCATACCAATAACGTCTGAAGAAACGATTGGGTCTGTGTTGTAGCCGAAGCTTGCTGAAGAAGCAGCCTTCATAGCAGCGTTGATGCCGTCAACTGTAACGTCAGCGCCTTTAACAACTTCTGTAAGGATTGTTGTTGAACTTGTTGCAACAGGAACTCTCTGTTCAGAACCGATAAGCTTGCCGTTGAGTTCAGGGATAACAAGGCCAATAGCTTTTGCAGCACCTGTTGAGTTAGGAACGATGTTAGCAGCACCTGCACGAGCTCTTCTCATATCGCCTTTTCTGTGAGGACCGTCAAGAATCATCTGGTCGCCTGTGTAAGCGTGGATTGTGCTCATGATACCGCTCTGAATAGGAGCATAGTCGTTAAGAGCTTTTGCCATAGGAGCAAGGCAGTTTGTTGTGCAAGATGCAGCAGAAATAATCTGGTCATCTGCAGTAAGTGTATCTTCGTTAACTGAGAATACAACTGTTTTTGTTTCTTTGTCTGCCGGAGCTGAAATAACAACTTTCTTTGCACCTGCATTGATGTGGGCCATGCTCTTTTCTTTTGAACAGTAGAAACCTGTACATTCGAGAACTACGTCAACACCGATTTCGCCCCAAGGAAGGTTGATGGCGTCTTTTTCTGCATAGATTTTAAGAGTTTTGCCGTCAACAGTGATTGTACCTGCTTCGTCGTCAGCTTCAACTGTGTGAAGACCTTCGCCGATTCTACCGCAGTAGCCACCTTGAGCAGTGTCGTACTTAAGAAGGTTAGCAAGCATTGATGGTTTTGTAAGGTCGTTGATAGCTACGATTTCGTAACCTTCAGCACCAAACATTTGACGGAATGCGAGACGGCCGATACGACCGAAACCGTTAATTGCAACTTTAACTGACATTTGAATTACCTCCAAATATTTATTAATTAGTTTATTTAACCTTAAATATTTTACCACAAAACAGAATAATTGCAACAACTTTGACATAATTTTAACTTAGATTTTTAACTTTTGTCATAATGCAAAAAAAAAGTGAGGTTTATATCAATAAAAATGTGCCTTTTTCTGTAAATTTATAAAAATTTAAGGGTTAACAACGTTAATTAAGTTTCCGTCAAGGAAGCCTTTTATGTTGTTTTCCAGTATACCTAAAAGGCGTAGCCTTGTTTCGTATGCCGCCCAGGCAACGTGAGGTGTAATTAAACAGTTGGGTGCAGTTAATAATGGGTTATCTTCTTTTGGTGGCTCTGTTGATAAAACGTCTGTTGCATAGCCTGCAATTCTTTTGTTTATAAGAGCATTCTTAATGTCCTGTTCATTAGCAACGGGACCGCGTGAAGTATTTATGATATAAGCACTTTTTTTCATTTTTGAAATAAAGTCTTTGTTAATAAGTCCTGCGGTTGTTTCGGTTAACGGACAGTGTACAGATATATAATCAGAGTCTTCAAGAACCTTTTCAAGAGAGGTGAATGTGATGTGTGGGTATCCGTCTTTTTTACCTGATGGTGTGTATGCAATAACCTTCATACCAAAAGCATTTGCAATTTCAGCTACTCTTGAACCGATTTTACCGAAACCGACTATGCCGAGTGTTTTGCCGTCAAGCTCAAATAAAGGCTCGTTCCAGTAGCAAAAATCCTCACATTTACACCAGTTACCTTGTTTTACGTCTTCTGTATATTTTGCAGTCTGATTGGTTAATTCTAAAATGTATGCAAAAACCATCTGAGCAACTGCATTTGTGGAGTAAGCAGGTATGTTTGAAACAGCAATACCTCTTTCCTTAAGAGCGTTACAATCAATCTGATTGTAGCCTGTTGCAAGGGTAGAAACATATTTAAGCTTCGGAAGATTATTGATAATCTCTCTTGTAAGCTGAACCTTGTTAACAATAAGAATATCTGCATTTTTACTGCGTTCAATAACAAGCTGTGGTTCAGTACGAGGGTAAACAGTTAAATCAACAAGCTTTTCTATACATTCCCAGGATAAATCTCCGGGGTTTTCTGTGTGGCCGTCAAGTATTACGGCTTTTAATTTTTCTGCCATATAATCACCGTTCTTTATTATATACTAAATATATAAATCTTTCAACTTATCTTTTTCATTGAGCTTACTTGAAATTATTACAATAATAGTATAAAATGAATATAATTGTTTTAAAACCTGAAACGGAGTGAGGCTTTGAGGTATGCAAAATTAACAAAGGAACAAAGACTTTGCCGTACAGTAAGGTGGAGTGCACACGGTTGCTTTATAGCAGGGGCATCACTTGCTGTTATTATGTATATTCTCACAATACCGCAGGTTCAAAAAAGTCTTGAAAGTATTGAACTGTGGTTTGTAACTCTTGAACTTTTTATTGCACAGTATGAAAGCTTTGTAGCATTTTTACTGTTGATGTTTTTGTTCTTGTTTAAAAGCTTTGTACCGGTAATACCGTTTTCGGTTTTGTTTATTGCAAGCGGTATGGTTTTTGATGAAACAGTCGCATTTATTATTAATACTTTGGGTTTTATTCTTCTTTGCACTGTAAAATTTTATTGGGGCAAGGAGCGTGGCGGTGGCAAAGCACACAAGCTGGCAAATCGTTCCCAAAGAATTTATAAATTTATGGATTTTGGTGGCAAGGGCAATAAATGGATGCTTGCATTTATGCGCTTTGTACCTTTGTTTCCCGTAAATACGGTAAGTCGTGTGTATGGTGCAACAGATATGAAAATCGGGCGTTATCTTGTGTTTTCGCTTATTGGTTTTTTACCCCGTCTTGTTTTGTGGAGTGTAATCGGTTTCAATATTTTCGATCCGTTTACAGTTCAGTTTATGACACCAATTATTATTCTTCTTGTTATAAGCGGTATTTCTTTACTGATTTTAAATGATATTCTGGAACGAAAGGAAGTTCAAAATGCAAAAAAATGATGTTAAAACAAATATGTTTTTAGAGCGTCTTTCTGCCGTTTACGGTGACGATGCATCAAAACAGCAGGAAAGGTATTTTTCTCTTGCTGAAAGATTTGAAAAGGAATTTGGTGAAATTACAGACCTCAGATTTTTTTCTGCACCGGGCAGAACAGAAGTAGGCGGTAACCACACTGACCATAACAACGGTAAGGTTCTTGCTGCAGCAGTTAACCTTGATGCAGTTGCCGCAACACAGTCTCGTGATGACGGTATAATCTGTGTTAATTCTCAGGGCTATGACCCTCTTGTTGTTGATACTGCAGACCTTTCTGTTATTGATTCAGAAAAAGGTACATCTCTTGCTCTTATAAGAGGTGTTTGTGCAAGGTTTAATGAGCTTGGTTATAAATATGGCGGTTTTAATGCTTGTGTAACTTCAGATGTTCTTTCAGGCTCAGGACTTTCATCATCTGCCGCATATGAGGTTCTTATCGGTACAATTCTTAACCATATTTACAATGACGGTAAAATCAATGCGGTTGAAATTGCACAAATCTCTCAATATGCAGAAAATGTTTATTTTGATAAGCCTTGCGGACTTATGGACCAGACTGCTTGTTCAGTAGGTGGCTTTGTTAAAATTGATTTTGAGGATACTTCAAAGCCGATTATTGAAAAGGTTGATTTTGATATTGCAAAACACGGCTATAATCTTTGCATTGTAGATACAGGTGGAAATCACGCAGATTTAACAGATGATTATGCCGCAATCCGTCTTGAAATGAACAGCGTTGCAGAGTTCTTCGGCAAAAAGGTTCTTCGTCAGGTTGATGAGGCTGAGGTTATGTCAAATATTGGTGCAATCCGTTCTGAAACAGGCGACAGAGCTATTGAAAGAGCAATTCATTTTTATAATGAAAACAAGCGAGTAGAACGTCTTTCAAAAGCACTTTCTGATGGTGATTTTGAAGCATTTAAGGCAACAATTATCGAAAGCGGTAAATCATCATATATGTATAATCAAAACTGCTTTACACTTACAAATCCGTCAGAGCAGCCTGTTGCCCTTGCTCTTTGTGTTGCAGAGGAACTTTTAAAAGATGATGGTGCATACCGTGTTCACGGCGGTGGCTTTGCAGGTACAATACAGGCCTTTGTCCCTGTACAAAAAACAGATGATTTTGTAAACGCCATGTGTAGCTTCTTAGGTGAAAACTCCTGTTACATACTTAAGGTCAGAAGCCATGGCGGATGCGAAATATGATTAAAAAAATAACTGATATGTCGGACATAAGAGGTTCTTTGCCTCTTGTGTCCGTAATTCAAACTGATTTTTGTTTTGTAAATAATGAATGTGATGGAGTTTTTTGTCAGGAAATTGATGGCAAAAAAACCTTTGTTATGTCTTTACGCGGATGCACGGCAACAATATGTAAATCGGAAGATTATATTGACGCAGAAGAGTTATCTGCATTTTTAAAATTTCATCACGTGGAGAATATATTGTCTGATTTTGAACTTTCGGGCTTTTTGCTTGAAAGTCGTACAGTTTTAGAAATGACACCGGGCAATTCACCTGTTTCAGGTTCAGTTTTTTTAACTCCTGAATCAAGGCTGTGTGATTATAAAAATGTTTTTGAACTTCTTTGTCATAACGGTGAGTTTGATGTCTGGTATCCGTTGTTTTCCAGAAAGGTAAATAAATTTTGTGCCTTCGGCTCTTATGAAATTCAAGGTTCTGTACCTGTAAGCTGTGCCCTTGCACCGTTTGTGAATAATAAAGTCGGCATAATTGCAGGTGTTTTTACAAAAGAAAATTACAGAAAAAAGGGTTATGCAACAAACTGTGTAAAAGCACTTCTTTCTCAGATGCAAAAAAATGGTGTTCAGAAGGCTTACCTTTGGTGTGAAAACAAAAATATTGGTTTATATAAAAATATAGGTTTTTCTGTTTGCGGAAAAATTTATGTAAAAAGGGAAGTGTAAAATGTCTTGTTTTGAGTTTAGCGAAAAAATACAAAATTTATCCGAAAAGGCACTTGTTAAGTGTAAGGAAGAGTTTGAAAAAATTGATAAATTAACAGAGTTCAATCAACAAAGGGTGCTCAAAGCATTTATTAATAAAGGTGTATGCGAAAGTCATTTTGTAAGCTCCACAGGCTATGGCTACGGTGACAGAGGCAGAGAGGTTCTTGATGAATTGACTGCCGAAATATTTGGTGCAGAGGATGCTATAATCCGTCATAGCTTTGCCAGCGGTACCCATACACTTGCAGTAATGCTTTTTGGTGTTTTAAGGCCGGGCGATAACGTTCTTTGTGTTACAGGCACACCTTATGATACAATTCACTCCGTAATTGGTATTACAGGTGAAGGAATGGGCTCTTTAAAGGATTTTGGTGTTACGTTTGATATTGTTGAGCTTCTTCCTGATGGTACCCCTGATTACAAGGGAATAGAAAAAGCGTTAAAAGAGAAGGAATATAAAGCAGCTTATATTCAACGTTCACGAGGATATTCCTTGCGACCTTCACTTTTACATAATGATATTAAAAAGCTTTGTGATATTATAAAAAGTAACAGTAAGGCTTTTGTTATTCTTGATAATTGTTATGGTGAATTTACTGAGTATGAAACTCCTACCGATGCAGGTGTAGACCTTTTTGCAGGCTCACTTATAAAAAATCCCGGTGGCGGAATTGCTAAAAGCGGTGGCTATATAGCAGGTCGCAGGGACCTTGTTGAGCTTTGTACTTACCGTATGACTACACCGGGTGTGGGCAGAGAGGTTGGCGCAACTCTCGGTAATACAAGGGATATTTTTATGGGCTTGTTCCACGCACCACATGTAACAGGTGAAGCACTTAAGGTTGCAGTATTTACTGCCGCTCTTTTTGAAGAGATGGGTTATGAGGTTTCACCCGCATATAATGAGCCCAGAGCAGATATAATTCAGAGTATTAAGCTTTGTGAACCTCAAAAGCTCATATCTTTTTGTCAAGGTCTTCAAAGCGGTTCCGTTATAGATAGCTTTGTTGTTCCTGAGCCGTGGGCAATGCCGGGGTACGACAGTGATGTTATTATGGCTGCAGGTGCCTTTACAAATGGCTCTTCAATTGAGCTTTCTGCAGATGCACCTTTGAGGGAGCCTTACGCCGTATGGCTTCAGGGCGGTCTTAATTTCCATAGCGGTAAAATAGGTGTTATGCTGGGTGCTCAGAAAGTTCTTGAAATTGAATAAATATTTTCCGCTATTTCTTTAAATATCGGTCCGCAATCGCTACCTCCGGAAGAGCCGTTCTCTTTCATTACGCAGATAGTGTATTGCGGATTTTCTTTTGGAAAAAATCCAACAAACCAACATATATTTATTTCTTCACCGTTACTGTCAAACTGACCGCTTTGTGCAGTAGCGGTTTTTGTACAACAAATGAAATTTTCTGTGTGTGCAGCAATTCCCGTACCGCTTACAGTTGTTAAGCTCAAAGCGTTTTTTAACGTTTCGCAGGTGTTTTTTTGAAATACCTTTTCCTTTGGTTTATCACTTTCTTTTTCTACTGTTCCGTCTGTTGATACTATCCCGCTTATAAGGATTGGTTCAATATAATATCCGCCGTTTCCTATTGCAGAAAATATTGCTGCAATCTGTAATGGTGTAGCAGAAAGCTTACCTTGACCAAAAGAAAGGTTTGCAATATCACCTTGGTTTTTACAATCCTCAATCCGCGGTAAAACGCCTTCCGAGGTTTTAAAACCGTTTCCTAAATCAACATATTCACCCAGATGAAGCATTTTTGCACTTTTTATAATTTGTTCTGCAGTTAATTTCAGACCGTAGTTTACAAAATAAGAGTTGCACGATTTTGAAAGTGCATCATTAAAATTAATATTTCCGTGACCATCCTTTTTGTTACAGTTAAATACTGTGCCGTTAATATTAATTTTGCCGGTACAATTGAAGGTATCTAAAGATATATCATTTTCAAGGCACGTAGCGGCAGTCACTGTTTTAAATACAGAGCCAACGGAAAAGGCAGAAAACGCACGGTTAATAAATGGTGCGTTTTCATCATTTATATAATCAGATAAATTTTCTTTATCATAAACAGGGGCAGATGCACAAGCAAGGATTTTGTTTGTATTCGTATCAAGAACTATACAGGCACCTTTTTTTATGTTTCCGTTGACTATGGCATTTTCTGTAATTTTTTGAAAATTATTATCAATTGTAAGTAAAATTCCTCCGGTACCGTAATATGAATTATCTTTTATAATTATGTCTTCTCCTGTCATCACTCGTCCTCTCGCGTCAGCAGAGTAGGTTACACTCAGTGTACCGCCTGAGTTTTTTAGAAAATCGTTGTAATATTTTTCTATTCCGCATACACCGTTGCCTGTTGCATCTGTATATCCGATTATGTGACATAGTGAGTTATTGGTCGTTTTGTCATAGGTTTTCAGTATTTTTATATCTTCGCAATTTTTGTATTTTTCAGGTGAAGGTGTTTTTATTATTACAAATTCTCCTTTTTGAACTTGTCTTATTATTTCTTCGGGTGCGTTGTTTTTACGTAAAAAATCAAGAGCCTTTGCGGAAGGGTTTATGCATAACATATTTATACAATCGGTTTTAGTTACAGGAGTCATATTTCTGTCGTATATAAAACCTCTCGTTGATGCTATTTCTTTTGTTCTGAAGCCCGAATCAGCAGAAACGTTTTCAGGAAAAACAGATAAATAATACAGTCTTCCCGAAAGGGCAGAAAACAGTAAAATGATTGTTGTTAGTAAGGATATTATTCTTTTCTTCATAAAACCACATTTCTACAAGTATTTTTATTAATTATTATTTGACTTTCTTCGCGATAATATTATAATTAATATATAATTAACTTGATAAGGAAGGTTATATGGATAATCGCTTTTCACGTACAATAGGTGTAATTGGTGAAGAAAATTTCAATAAGCTTAATAACTCTTCTGTTATTGTTTTCGGACTTGGCGGTGTAGGCGGTTCTGCTTGCGAAGCACTTGTAAGGTCAGGTGTTGGTACAATCGGTATTGTTGATAAAGATGTTGTAGATATAACAAATCTCAACCGTCAGGTAATTGCTACCGAAAAAACTGTGGGAATGTTAAAAACTGATGCAATGGAAGACCGTCTGAAAAGTATTAATCCTGATATTGTAATAAAAAAATATAATCTTTTTTATCTTCCCGAAACTGCAGATTCAATTAATCTTTGCGAGTATGATTTTGTTGTTGATTGCATAGATAACGTTACTGCAAAGCTTGAGCTTATTGAACGTTCAAAAAAGGGTAATGTAAAAATTATCTCTTCAATGGGAACAGGTAACAAGCTTCATCCTGAAATGCTTGAAATTGCAGATATCAGTAAAACCAGCGTTTGTCCTTTGGCAAGAGTAATGCGAAGGGAATTAAAAAATCGCGGAATCAATAAACTACCTGTGGTTTATTCAAAAGAAGAGCCTGTTAAAACCGATTTATCTGTTCCCGGCTCAATGTCTTTTACTCCACCGGTTGCAGGGTATTTAATCAGCTCTTACGTTATACGTGAATTACTTGAAATAAAATAAAAGGGGTGCCTTATGAAATTTACACCATGTGAAAAAGCAGGTATTGTAGAAGGCTTTGCTTTACTCAAATCCTGTGATAAAAAAAGTGCAAAAAACGGAACATTTTATCTTGATGCCGTGCTTGCGGATAAGGATGGCGAGCTTTTTGCAAAAATGTGGGATTATAAAGAAGAATCAACACAGTTACCTCCTGTAAATTCTGTTGTTAAGGTACGTGGCATGCTTCAGCAGTATAACGGTAATGATCAGTTTATTATTCAACGCATTCGCGAAACAAATATGAATGATAATGTTAATATCAGTGATTTTATTAAATCTGCTGATTGTGACGGCGATGTAATGCTTCAGGCGATTTTAAAAATTGTTGGTAGCTTTAAGGATGAGGATTTCAAAAACGTGGTAACGGGAATGATAGATGATAATAAAGAAAATCTTCTTACTTTCCCTGCGGCAGAAAAATTGCACCATGCAATGCGTGGCGGTTTGCTTTACCATACACTTTCAATTGTACGCCTTGCAGAAAGTGTATGTGCAATTTATCCGTGTATTGACAGGGAGTTGCTTCTTTCAGGTGCAATTCTTCACGATATAGCAAAAATTCGTGAATACAGCCTTAATTCAACAGGTATGGTAGATGGTCACACGCTTGAGGGTATGCTTCTTGGTCATCTTGTTATGGGTGCAGAGGATGTTGGTAAAAAATGTGATGAGTTAGGTGTAGATTCCGAGAAAAAGTATCTTCTTCAGCATATGCTCATTTCTCATCACGGCAAGCTTGAATTCGGCGCTGCAGTAAGGCCAAGCTTTATTGAGGCAGAGGTTCTTAGTCAGCTTGACCTTTTTGATGCTAATATGTACGAGATGGCGGATGCCGTTAAGGATGTGGATAAGGGCGACTTTACAGGTCGTTTATGGATGCTTGATAACAGGCGATTTTATAATCACGGCAGGTTAATTGTTGAACCTGTTGCAAATATTATTGAGGAGGAGAATGTATGAGAAATCACGAGGTTACAACAGTACAAAAGCTTTTGAAAGAAGATGGTTCATTACGTGAGCCGGGTTGGTCAAAGCAGCTTGTTCAGCAGTATTGCAGGGATGATATAAAAGCACCAAAATTCAGAATCAAAGAGTGGGATTATTATCTTGTTGTTTCTGAGGAGCATGATATTGCAGTTGCGTTTACTCTTTCAGATGATGGGTACATAGGTCTTCAGTCTGCTTCTTTTCTTGACTTAGGCTCAAAGCCTTGGGAGCATACAGAAACTATTCTTAATGCCTTCCCGATGGGTAAGTTTAAATTGCCTGCATCAAGTGAATCAGGTGTTACAAAATATAAGGATAAACGTCTTGATATGTGCTTTACTGCAGCCGATGAAAAGCGTTACCTTTACTGCGATTTTAAAAAATTCAATGGCGAAAAAGACCTTAAGTGTAACATTACACTTTCACAACCGCCAATGGATACAATGGTAATTGCAACTCCTTGGAAGGAAAAGAAAACTGCATTTTACTACAATCAGAAAATAAACTGTATGCGCGCAAGCGGTACAATTGAATATGACGGTGTTACATATAATCTTAATCCTGAAACCGATTATGGTACT
>JAZUMM010000048.1:0-14793 GCA_045603625.1 Acutalibacteraceae bacterium
TCAATGCCAATAACGAAGTTAGTAATCGTTTTGTCATATATTCCTCCGTAAAAATTACAATTTGTAACAAATTGGTTACAGGATACATTAAATGATTACAAATGTCAAGTTTTTATTAATACAGATTATTTATGACAAATAAAAGAGCCGATGCTTTTGATTTACATCGGCTCCGTATATACATTTATATTATTTTTCTGAACGCTGTTTATCGCGTTCTTTTTGAATTAAATCTCTTATTTCTGAGGGCATTTTGTAAAAATCCTCTTTTGTAAGCCCCTTTGTTTCAATAGGGTCAAGGTACGTAATGTAAACTGTACCGCTTGTAATGTTACCGGTTTCTTCAAGCCTTGCTCTTGTACCCTCAAGAAGTACAGGCACAACCTTTGCACCTGTTTCCATAGCGACCTTCATTGCACCGCCTCTGAATTCACCAAGCTCACCTGTTTTGGAGCGTGTACCCTCAGGGAAAATAACAAGACTTCTGCCGTCCTTTACTGCATCAATTGCATTCTGGAGTGATGAATGAGCGCTCTGCTTATTTGCTCTGTCAACAAAAACACAATCAACAACGTCCATCCATGCTTTTAAAAGAGGAATTTTGCCTAATTCCTTTTTTGCCATAAAAATAGGTGATTTTTTATTTGTAAGTACTATTGCAGGAATATCAAAAGCACTTGCGTGATTAGGTGTAAAAATCACAGGCTCGTTAACAGGAATTTTTTCTTGCCCTTTAACAACCATTTTAACATCTGCCATATCTATAAGTGGCATAAGCCAGCTTTCAAGCTCTTTATCAACAACCGGTCTATATTCCTGCCACGGCATTGTTTTTTTCATCTGTCTTATTTCTTTAAGCTTTTTATTTCTTTTAATAAGTGATGTACCAAATAATGTAAACCACTTTAATGTAAATACATTCATAATTTTTCTCCTATAAATTTATCAACATGCCTATTTTACCACTATGATTAAAAATTGCAAGATAAAGTTGAAGAATCTCTTTGAATATGCTACTATTGTGACGAGGTGTTTTTATGAAATTTTATGCAGATAATTTAAAAGTTTTTGCCAAAGCTCAGCAAGAGATTCTGGCAGCTCAATTGTTTTGTGAAGAGTGGAATAAAAGAACCGGCTTCACTCCTGAAATATCGGAACTAAAATCTGCCGATTTTATATTCAATATTGATGAAAGCATTGAAAATAAAGATACTTTTATTATAACACTCTCCGGCTCTCAATTTAAAATATCTGCAAAAACAATACGTGGTCTTATATACGGATACTCTCTGTTTTTGAGAAAAACATCCTTTATAAACGGAGAAATTGTTTTAAAGGATAATATTTGCGGTACACATACACCACAAAAGAAGCTCCGCGGTCACCAGATAGGTTACAGAACAACACCTAACACCTATGATGCCTGGGACTATGACCAATATTTCAGATGTCAGCTTGATTTAATGGCATTCGGTTCAAATATTATTGAACACAACGGCTCTCACGGCAAGGGCGAGTTTAAAAACCGTCTTATGAAATACGAGCAAAAGGAATTTCTTGTAAACGCATCACTTCTTGCAGATAAACTGGATATGGACGTTTCTCTTTGGCACGCTAATGAAGATGACGAAACCGAGGAAGAAGCTCTCAGAAAAAGAGATGATTTGTACTCTGCAATGAAGCGCCTTGACTATTGCTTTATTCCCGGCGGAGACCCCGGAAATATGCAAGCAGATGATTTTTTTAAACGTTGTAAGCTTATTTCTGAAATCGTAAAAAAGCATCATCCATATGCGCAATTACATATATCTGCCCAGGCACCTCATTGCTACAAAAACTGGGGCGAGATTTTTGTTTCGGAAATCTCAAAGGAGCCCTCAGAAATTGACTGTGTTATTATGGGTCCTAACCACGCATACCCAATGCACGAGTTAAGAAAAAAAGTGCCCTCAAAATACCCTATGCGCTTTTATCCCGATATTACACATAACCTTCGTTGTGAATACCCTGTGAACTTTCAACAGGATGACTGGCACTTTGCCTTTTGCAATACTCTTTCACGAGAAAGCGTTAACCCCAGGCCTACAGAAATGCGCACTCTGAACAGAATTTTTTCGCCATACACCATCGGTGGTGTCAGCTATTCTGAAGGCGTGCACGACGATGTAAATAAAGCAGTATGGAGTGCCCTTGAATGGAATAAGGATGCCGATTTAAAAGAAATCCTGCTTGACTACGCCCGCTTTTTTATATATGGCACAGACGAAAATGAAATTGCCGATATAATTTTTCTTCTGGAAAAAAGCTGGCAAGGCGATCCTGTAGAAAACCCGTGTATTGAAATTGTTTATGATAAACTCTGCAATATTCTCAAGCAAAATAAATTTCTTGAAAGTAACTGGAGATTTATGCAGCTGTATTTCAGAAGCTGTTGCGACATGCTTGTCAAAAAAAGGCGCTTATTTGAAAACGATTTATGTAAAAAAGCGTATATTTTATTAAATGAAAACAACGTAAAGGGCGCCCTTGATATTCTCAACACACCTTTTTCTGCAGAATATAACAGTTTACGAAAAACCATTGACGATACTGCCTTGCTTTTATTTAACCTTATCGGCTTACAGCTTGACGTTGAACATTACTGTGCAGATAGCTGGGAGCGTGGTGCAACCTTAGAAACAATAGATAATAACGTTTCTGACAGAGCATATTTAATCAGTAAATTGCAATACGCCCAAACCTTAAATACAGCAGAAAAAAATAAAGCATTAAACCTTCTTATAAACAGAAATTCAACTCAAGCAGATGAAATATACTACTCTGTTGCCCTTCACAACCTCAACACTCTCGGCGTCACACAAAACGGCGAATTTTATATGGATATTCAAGGCGACAGACCATATACAAAGTCCAATCCTCTTCCAATGAGCATGACTAAAATATACGACCATTTTTCATTCAAAGCAAAATTCGGTGGCTTTAAAGAAAACACAGATTACATTCTCACAGTCATATACAGAGATAAGGTAAATGAAAATATTACCAAGCACAAGATAAGTGCCAACGGCAATATTATTTACGAAGGCCCTCAATTTGGCGGTGAAAAAAATACTTTCTTTGATAAAGCAATTCTGCCCGAAGGCTTTACAAGTGCATCGTATCTTCTCAAAAAGCATAATTTTACAAACGGCACTCTTGAAATTTCAATATCAGAAGAAACCGATGGCATAAACATTTGTGAATTATGGATTAAAAAAGCAGATACCGGCAATCATTAAACCTACAATTTCATATTCAAGTCTTTATAAAGGTCTGTCCTCTTTACGGTCAGACCTTTTATATCTGCCTTTCTCATCTTTTTTGCAATAATATATTGAAAAAGGTAACTGTTTTATGGTATTATAAATCGTGTATGGACTTTTATAGTCAGCGATAGCTGACACACAAAAACATTTTAAAGGTGGAAAATATGATTAGACTTATTTGCCCAAAATGTAAAAACGCATATCTGGACGATAAAGATACTGCTTTAGTATGCTCTGAATGCGGTACATCTTTTGACAGTGCTGAAAAGAATCTTCTTTTAGGTATACAATACTATAACGAGGGTGACCTTGATAAAGCAAACGACTGCTTAATGAAGCACATTGTTCAAAATGGTGCAGATGCTCAAGCAATTTTCTATAAGGCTCTTTGCGACAGCTTTATTTTTGATGAAGATACACTTTCATTAAATGAAACCTACGATAAGCTTTTCCAATCCCTTAAGGATTTACCGCAGGAGCTCTTTCCAAACTACCTTGCTTTAGCAAATGATGAAACAGAAAAGCTTGAAAAAGCACTTGCAAAGGTACACATTAACCTTCTTATTGATGCAGATGCAGAAAAAATCAAAAAAACTGTTTCAACAATTATAAATCTTCAAAACGAAGCCAAGGCATTCAGAATAAAATTAAATGCTTTAGTTAACGAATATAATGACGTTGCTCCAACAAAAATCAGCGTCAGCCTTTCCGACAGCTTTCTTGTTGAGCCTGAATTTGCAACTGAAATCGGTAATGCCAAATTCAACAGAATTGCCGAGAATATTGCTGCACATACCGTATTTACAGGTATCCTTTCAACAGATATAAAAAATCTTGAAATATACTACCGTTGTATTGTTATGTTCTTTAAAAAGAACAGGCAAAAATACGAGTTCCTTATGGCAAGCGCTGAAAAATTCAATGAGCTTTCCACACTCCTTGAAAACGGTCAGTACTCAACTATTAAGGGTACAACTGCAATAGGTGATAAGCTTAAATCTGCAGGCTACGACTTTTTCCAGGAAAGTCTTAAAGACCATGATGAAGATTTTAACGTTCAAAAAGAAACTGTTGTATTCATTGAGGTTGAAGAGCCTGTAACTGAAGAAGAACCCGAATTTGAGGATATTTCATCAACCTCTGTTGCTGAAACTGAAGACACAACGGAAAGCACAGAAAATACAGACGTTATTTCATTAACTAAGGAGCCTTCTGAAGAAGTAACCGAGGAAGCTGCAGAAAATGAAACTGCAGATGCTACTGAAACTGAAGATACAATTTCCGTTACAGAAGATACAATCTCTGTTGAAGAAGCAACTGATGACGTAATTGAAATTGAAGCTGAAGAGCCGGTCTGTGAAGATGCAGAGATTATTGAAGATGATCCGACTGAGGCTCCTGCTTTTACTGTTACAATTCCCGAAGAAGAATTATCTGCAGATAAATTTGAGGTTATTGACGAAATTCCTGTGCAGGAGGAAGAGCAAGCACCTGCAAAAGCAACAAAACGTAAAAAGAGCTATGCTCCTTTTATAACTATTTTACTTATTGTTATTGGTGTAGTTGCAATAATATGTTTAACGGTTATTCCTCAAAAAACGAAAGAGAAAAACTATAACAAAGCAAACGAATTATTTGCAAGTGAAAAATACGAGCAGGCTGCCGAGGTTTATGCAGAGCTTGGCGATTATGAGGACGCACAAAATAAAGTAAAAGAAGCAAAATACAACTATGCCGCTCAGCTTGAAAAAGCAGAAAAATATGAACAAGCAAAATCAATTTACGATGAATTGGGCACATACGAGGATTCCTTGGCAAAAAGCTCATCTTGTGTATACAACCTTGCATTAAACGCCCTTGATGACGGTAAATTTGATACTGCAAAGGCATTGTTTGAAACTATTCCTGACTATGCCGACAGCAAAACTCAGGTTTTGGAATGTGATTTCCGCAAGGCAGAAGATTTTGTTGCCAAAAAGGAATATGAAAGAGCAATTGAAATTTTCATTTCACTTGAGGATTACTCTACAAGCAAAGAGAAAATTCTTGAAGCAAAATACAAATACATCAAAGATAATTACTCTAAGGATAACGAAACAACTCTTGCATTTATAGAAGACCTTATAGAAGCAAGATACAGTGATATTGCCGCTATAAGACGAGATTTGCTCGGTCCGTCTGAAGAAGAAAAGCCTGTTGAAAAACCTACGCAAAAGCCTGTTGAAACAGTAGTTACATGCATTAACTATACAGAAGCAGACTACAAAACAAATCTTACAGAGGTTGACAGAACAAAGCCTATTTTCTTCCATATTACTGTAAATGATACTTCTCTTTACGGCAAAAAATTAACTTTAAAATTCACAACATCAGTAGGATATAGCGAAACAAAATCCTTCACATTTAAAGAGGGTGCTAACACCTACGCACTTCCTTACCCAAGCACAGACGTTTCAAACTATACAGTTGAATTTGAAGTTATTAACGGCAACAAGACTGTTAAATCACAAACAGTTACAGTAAAATAATAAAAATGAAGCACCGCAATTCCTTTGAATTGCGGTGCCGTTTTTGTTATAAAATTAGTCCATACTTCTGGAAACATCTGTCATAATTTCAGATACGCCTTCAGAAATATCTGTTACAACATCACCAATAACGCCATTTTCACCTTTACGTGATTCATCTGTAACCTTACCACTGTTTTTTGTTGTGGTTTCAGTTGGTAAAGTAGTGGAAGTAAATCTTGTTGTTGTAACAATTTCTTCATCCTTCGCTCCGCAACCGCAAAACGCCAAAAACATACAACCAATAAGAATTGCGGCAGAAAGCACTGCAATTGTTTTTTTCATTTTTTTCACAACCTTTCCGGAGTATTCTCCTTTATAATTATTGCCATTTAAACTTGTTATATTCTTATTTTGTCAGTATTCCGCCATCAAGGTACAAAAGTACAAGAATATCTGTCTCTTCACCTGTCTGCGGGTCAATATATACAAGCACCTCGTTACCATCTTTTGCTTTGCAGTGGTATTCGTAAACATATTCCTCTGTTTCCCATTGAGTGGGAATATACGCCCTTTTTGAAGAAATCACCTGTAAATCTTTTTTCAAAAAGCTTTTTGCCTGTGTAATTGTATATTTTTCTTTTTCCGGTAATTTTCTTGCTCGGTGATTCATAATATATCCGCTTGCATCAAAAGAAGTAATTTCACCACTATCAAGAGCAACGCTCACTTTAATTAAATCCGTATAGTAAGTTACGTTATTTTCGTAATAAGCAAAATTGATTGTACAAATACCATCATTAACAGAATAATAATTATCCTTAATATTCACGTAGCCTTTATCCTTAAGGTACTTTGTTGCAATCTGTATTGCTTCCTCATAAGAAATTTTCACTTCACCTGCATATGCTTCCTTTAAAACGTAACAAACAAGACCGCCTTTTTTAGTTACTGCAACTGTACAATCCTCCGTATAAAAGTTATAGGTAGAAATATTACTGTGTGTTTCGGATAAAAATAATAATTTTTCCTTATTAACACCAATAAAATCTGCTGCCTTCTCTTGTGCCTGATTCTGATTTACCTCCGAAAGATTTTCAATCAAAGCAGATTTTTTATTTTGAATATGGTCAGAGAACGGTCCGTCATATATTAACGTGGGATAATCTTCAAGAGATTGAGCAGCATCGTTTAATTCTTCACCCAAAACCACATCACTACTACCGTCATCCTGCAAATATTTTTTAACCTCATCAAAGCTTAAAAGACCATCCTCTTCCTGCGAAATAAGAGTGTTTACACGTCCGCTTAATTCTTCGGAATATTTTAAAAGCTTTGAAAGATTTTCTGCTTCTTCTTTAGAAAAACCTTGATTATTTTCCGTTTTTCCTCTTAAAAAAACTGTATATTCGCCTACCTGCGAAAGGAATTTATATACGCCCGAAACCTCTGTGTTACCATCTGTGATTTCAGCAAGATTTTCTTTTGCAGAGGCGCTGGAACGCCATAGCTTTGCAGATATGTCACCTAACATGCTTTTACTGTTTGAATAAGTGCATTTTTGTAAATTAAGGTTAATATCATCAAGATGCGTGCCCAGCTGAGTCAATGCCCTTTCGTTACTTCTGAGTACTTCTTTTTTTGCAGCAGACAGCTTATATGAATTAACACCTGCCCATACTGCCAGAGCAACTATAACGGCAGACAAAAAACTTACTATTCTTACAGTTTTTCTTCCGGTATTTTTCATAAAATTCTCCTCTTGATTTGTAATCATTCAAATTTTCCCCAATAATTCACAAAATATTCAATTTTTTGAGAATAAAACTTGCTTTAAACCATTTACAAAATCTCCTATAATATAGTATAATAAATTGATTATATATAATTGAAGGGATGTGACTTTTTTGATAGCATATTTTGATAACAGTGCAACAACAAAACCTTGCAACGAAGCAGTATACGCTGTTGAAAAGGCACTTACAGAATATTGGGGTAATCCCTCTTCCCTTCACAAAGCAGGCACAGATGCATCTGCACAGCTTCGCAAAGCACGTAAGCAAGTAGCAAACCTTTTAAGAGCACCTGAAGATAATTTCTTTTTCACTTCTTCGGGCACAACAGCAAACAACACCGCAATATTTGGAATATACAATAAGCTGAAAAGACAAGGCAACAGAATTGTTACCACTGCAATTGAACACCCAAGTGTAAGCGAGCCCATAAAACGACTTGAGGATGAAGGCTGTGAGGTAATTCGCCTTATGCCGGATAAAAACGGCAACATAAACAAAGATGAATTACAGCAAGCAATTAATGATAAAACAATTTTAGTCTCAATGATGGCAGTTAATAACGAGGTTGGCTCCGTGCTACCCGTTAACGAAATTCGCTCCTTTGTAAAAAGGGCAAATTCACCTGCCCTTATTCATTCAGATTGTGTGCAGGCTTTTTCCAAAATTTTAGTTACACCAAAACATATTGATGCTGATATAATTACAGTAAGCGGCCACAAAATTCACGCTCTTAAAGGCGTAGGCGGAATGTATATAAAAACCCAAGGCTTAATAAAGCCTTACGTGCTTGGTGGCGGGCAAGAAAAAAACATGCACTCCGGCACAGAGGCTACACCTGCAATTTTTTCATTCGGCGCCGCTGCAGAAGCCGCTTACGACATAAAAAAGCACTACGACCATGTTCAGACATTAAAGGAGCATTTTCTTGAAGGAATAAAAGATATACCTTGTGTAAAGGTTAATTCACCTGAAAATGCTATCCCCTATATTCTTAACATTTCTATTCTGGGGCTGCCCAGTCAACCAACAGTTAACTTTATGAGTGAAAAAGGCATTGCCATTTCTGCAGGCTCTGCTTGTAAAATGGGTCACAGGAGTCCCGTTCTCACGGCAATGAATTTACCTGCTGATGTAATTGATAGTGCGGTAAGAATCAGTTTCTCGCGCTACAACACCTTTGATGAAGTAGATTTACTCATAAATGCAGTAAAAGAAGCCGCACAAAAATACGGCAAGAAAGGAATTTTATGAAAGAAATAATTCTTATAAAAGACGGTGAAATTGCATTAAAGGGTCTCAACCGTTCCACATTTGAAGATATGCTTTGCAAAAACATTCGTCACCGTATAAAAAAATTCGGCTCCTTTGAAATTAAAAAATCTCAATCCACAATAACTGTTTCACCTTGCGATGACTTTGCAGATATTGACAGTGCAGTTGATGAGGTTTCACGAGTATTTGGTATTGCAGGCTATTCAAGAGCAGCAGTTTCAGAAAAGGATATGGATAAAATTCTTGAAATTGCACCTGTTTATCTTGAAGAACAGCTGAGAGAAGCAAAAACCTTTAAGGTTGAAGCAAAACGCTCTGACAAAAAATTCCCATTAAAATCTCCTGAAATTTCTGCTATTGTCGGCGGTAAATTGCTTGAGTCTTACCCGCATCTTCGCGTTGACGTAAAAAACCCTGATATTACAGTTACAATTGAAATCCGTGAGCAGGCTTATATCCGCGGTAATCAGCTTAAAGGTGCAGGCGGTATGCCTTGCGGTTCCTCAGGCAGGGCACTTATTCTTATCTCCGGTGGTATAGACAGTCCTGTTGCCGCATATATGATGGCAAAGCGTGGCCTCCAGCTTGTTGGTATCCACTTTGCATCTCCACCGTACACATCTTTACGCTCAGAGCAAAAGGTTCACGATTTGCTCCAGAAGGTTGCACGTTACAGCGGAAGAATTTATCTTCACACCGTGCCCTTTACAGAAATTCAGGAAATGATTCGCGAAAAATGTCCTGAAGAGCTATTCACAATTATTATGCGTCGTTTTATGATGCGTCTTTCAAATATGTTGGCAGATAATACAGATTGCCACGCACACATTACAGGCGAAAGCGTTGCGCAGGTTGCAAGCCAGACTCTTCTTGCAATCGGTTGTACGGATGCAGTTGCAGAGTACCCTGTTTTCCGTCCTTGTGTAGGTATGGATAAGCAAGAAATTATTGCAATCTCCAGAAAGATTGACACATTTGACATTTCAATTCAACCATTTGAAGATTGTTGCACGGTTTTCACTCCTAAGCATCCCAAAACACGTCCTGACATAAAAGCAGTTGAAGAAGCAGAAAAGGCTCTTGATATAGAAGGTCTTTGCCAACGTGCTTACGACGGAATCAAACGTATATCAATTACGGCAGATGGTGTAGAAGATGAATGAAAATGAATTAATTACCCTTGCGAATGAAATAATTCCTCATCTTATTAAATCAAGCCTTACACTCTCAGTTGCAGAATCGTGCACAGGCGGTTGGCTCAGTAAAATTATTACAGAGGTAAGCGGTGTTTCTGCCATATATAAAGGTGGCGTGTGCTCCTATTCAAATGAAATCAAAAATAAGCTCCTAGGTGTTAAAGAAGAAACGCTTTGTTCATACGGTGCAGTAAGTGAACAAACTGCAACAGAAATGGCAAAGGGAATAAAAGAGCTTATGAATTGCGACATAGGTATTGGTATTACAGGTATTGCAGGGCCTACCTCCGATAATACTCAGAAGCCTGTTGGCTTAATTTATGTAGCCCTCGCTTATAATGGTAACGTAATTGTTAAGGAATTACGCAACAATTTTACAGAAGATGTAAGATACAATAACAGATTTTCTGCAGTAAAAGCTGCGCTTAATCTTTTAGGTGATATAAATGAATAAAAACGATTCTCCGAACAATTCATCTTACGTGTACTTCAGCGGTTCAGAAGAAACCGTTATACGTACAGATGAATCTCAGAAAAAAATAATAACAAAAAAGCTTAAACGGAAAAAGCTTAAAAAGACTCTTGTTACCATAGTTTCTTTTGTTCTTATAACTGCAATCATTGTTTCCTCAGGTATACTTGGCAAAAGAGGTATTGAAAAATTTCTTGTTTTAAAGCAAGAAGAAGAGCAACACCAAAAAGCAAATATCCCCGACGAAATAATAGATAAGCTTGAAAATATGACAGAAGAAGAAAAATGGGCATATCTTTTTGAAAAATATCCGGAGCTTATTAACGTCGACTTTCCCACAGGCATACTTTGTGATTATGCTCTGTATTATTCACAAAATCCGCAGACAGTCGGATATTTACAAATTGAAAACACACGTGTCAGTACTCCCGTTGTTCAGGCAGACAACAACAAATATTATCTCAACCACGATTTTTACGGCAAAACAACAAGCTACGGTGCCATTTATGCTTCGTATAAAAACGATATGAAAAAGTTTGACCGTAATACTCTTGTTTATGGCCACAACATGACAGACGGTACGCGCTTTGCCGAGTTGTTAAATTACAAAAACCTTGAGTATTATAAAAAGCATCCTTTAATCCGCTTTGACTCTCTTTATGAAAAAAAATATTGGAAAATATGCGCCGTTATAATTACCAACGGCTCCACAAAAAGCGATAACGGCTACTTTTTTGATTTCACGTTTAATCAATGCTCAGACCTTTGCTATGAGGAATATATTACAGAGCTTGAAAAACGTTCTCTTTACGACACAGGTGTAGATATTCTTCCTACCGACAAGCTTCTTACACTTTGCACCTGCACCTACGAGTATGACGATGCTCGTCTTCTTGTAATTGCACGTATGGTAAGAGACGGTGAAGATACTACGGTTGATACAAGTCTTGCAGACTACAAAAAAACCGAGCCTAAATATCCTGACAGTTATTACGAAAACCCAAACAACAATCCATATAAAAATGATAAAAAATTCTATTTATATTAAGAGGTGTGAAGATGGAATTTAAAGCATTTTCTTTTGAACAGAACAATCATTTGTTTGCAGAAGTAAAAAGTGCAATTGCAGATGCAATTGATAACACCACTCTTTACTTCAACAGTTATTCAGATTCCAAGGCTTTGTTAAATGATATCGGCGAAGCACTTGAAACTGCAGATGTTTTGCTCCTTGGTATCGAGCCTAAGGCTTTTCTTAAATTTAAGCCTGTAATTATTAAGGCGTTTAATTTCACCCCTGCTTACAGCGATAAAATTATGAAGCTTGTGGCAGAAACCACTTCCGATGAAAAAATCCAGAAAGCCCACGCGCTTATTCCTGACGAAGCACATGAGCTTGTTACCGAAAACGGTCTTTACAGCGGTTTTTATGCTAAAGAGGATGAACAGTACATTGTTGTTTTCCCTCTTTTAGAAGGTGAATTCCCTAAAGCATTAATGGTTCCTCAGCTTCCGTTCTTCAAACAGGCAGAAAATAAATCTGAGCTTATGCAGGAAATTATCAGTAAGGAAGAGGCTTCACCAAAAGCATCAACAATTACAAATAAACTTGTAAAAAACAGCTTTAAATTAGCTATTCCTTCAACACCTTCCGCTAAGCTTATAAAAGCAGATATTAAAGCCTGCGATAATTATTCCGACTTTGTTTTCTTTACACCGTTTGTTAACGATTCAGGCGTTACTGACCCTAAGCAGTATGCCGCACAGCTTGCAAAAGGTGCAAAGGAATTACGTAACGCAGAGCTTGGTGCCGCAATTTCTAACATTTTCCGTGAGAAAAAAGGCGAAAAGGTCATAAGCTACTACACCTTTGTAAGTGTTGCAACAGATGACAAGGTTGTTGTTAAAAAGCTTTTTGCTAATCCCGATGAAAATATAGATAACCTTTTAACAGAGGCAACTGCAGAGCTTTATGCAATGATTGATAAATACATTGATGAAATTGCATTTAAGCTTAACGCCTCAGATGAAGAAAAAAGTAAATACGAAAACGAGGTTATTACTGCAGAGGTTGTTTCAGATGTAAGACCTGAAGCATCTATCAGCAAAACAGGTATTATTGTTGCAATAATTGCCATAATTCTTGCAATTGTTGCCTGCGTTGTTCTGGCGCTTAAGTTTGGCGATTATTTAGTTAAGCCTGATGACACTCCTGCAAACGATGTTATTCAGCAAGCAGGTCAGACACAGGGTAACATTCCACAGTCAACCTTCCAGCACATTCCAAATAACACCGTTGCAGAATTGACTCAGCCTCAATCCACCACAGACCCGTTTGGTGTTACAACAACTGAGCCCACCATACCTGACACAACCTTCCCTACTATAATTGTTCCAAATCCAAATGGCGGAAACAACAATCAGCAAGGTAACCAGCAGGGCAACCAACAAGGTAACCAACAAGGTACCCAGCAAAATGAACAACCACCAAGCAGTACCACAACAACACAAAAACCAACACCATCTACAAGTAATCCAAACGATATAGAACAAGTTACACCTGATTGGTAATTTACAAACAAAACATAAGGAGATAGATTTATGGCAGTTCTTGTTACAGGCGGAGCAGGCTACATAGGCTCCCATACAGCAATAGAGCTTCTTGAAAGCGGAAAAGAGATTGTTATAATTGATAACTTTTATAACAGTTGCCCGAAGGTTCTTGACAGAATCAAAGAGCTTAGCGGCAAGGATTTTCATTTTGAAGAATGTGATATTCGCGACAGAGAAGCGCTTGATAAGGTTTTTGAAAAATACGATATAGATTCTGTTATTCATTTTGCAGGTCTTAAGGCAGTTGGCGAATCCTGCCAGAAGCCGTTACTTTATTACGAAAACAACATCAGCGGTACTGTTACACTTTGCGAAGCAATGGCAGCACATAACTGCAAAAAAATTGTATTCAGTTCTTCTGCAACAGTTTACGGTGAGCATAATCAGTCACCTCTTAAAGAGACTATGGTTGCAGGCGGTACCACAAATCCATACGGCACAACAAAATATTTTATTGAGCAGATTCTTACAGACCTTGCAAAATCCGACCCTCAATGGGGCGTATGCATTTTAAGGTATTTCAACCCAATCGGTGCTCACAAGAGTGGCAGAATCGGCGAAAGCCCTAACGGTATTCCCAATAACCTTATGCCGTATATAACTCAGGTTGCTGAAGGCAAAAGAGAATTTTTAAGTGTTTACGGCAATGACTACGACACTCACGACGGTACAGGTGTGAGAGACTATATTCACGTTGTTGACCTTGCAATCGGTCACCTTAAAGCACTTAATAAAATTGAAAACGAAAACGGTGTTCTTATTTACAACTTAGGCACAGGTAAAGGATACAGTGTGCTTGACGTTGTTAACGCCTTTGAAAAAGCATCAGGCGTAAAGGTACCGTACAAAATAGTTGACAGGCGTCCGGGCGACCTTGCAACAGTTTACTCAGACCCGTCAAAAGCAAAGGCAGAGCTTAACTGGACTGCAGAAAAAACATTAGATGATATGTGTGCCGATTCTTACAGATGGCAACACCAAAACCCTAACGGATACGAGGATTGATTTTTTGCAATTTGTACCTTTCAATTCAAGAGATTACAGGCACAAGTCAATATTTGGCAGTACAGCCGCAGGCGACAGCTTGCGGCTCTGTGTTCTTATGCCCAGAAATTTCGGATGCACAAAGGTTACACTTGTAATTCACAAGGATGGCGAAAACCCTGTTTACCATAATATGTACTGGTGCGGTATGAATGGTGAAAATGAAGAATGGTGGGATATTACACTCACGATTGAAAACGAGGGTCTTTATTTTTATCATTTTACTTACGAAACTCCCTTCGGAGCAGGCAATATTTACCTGCGTTCTTCAGGTATGGGCGAATTTGCTCCACAGGGCAAAGAATGGCAACAAACCGTCTATAAAAAGAACTACACAACGCCTGACTGGGTAAAGGGTGGCATTATGTACCAGATTTTTCCCGACAGGTTCAATATCGGCTCAAACCCACCAACAAATTACCCTGCTGACAGAATTCTTCACACATCAACTGAAGAATTACCTGTATGGGAACCAAATAGTGAAGGTAAAATTTTAAATAACGATTACTATGGCGGAACATTAAAGGGTATTGAAGAAAAGTTACCGTATATAAAAGCTCTGGGTGTAAACATTCTTTACCTGAACCC
>JAZUMM010000049.1:0-6690 GCA_045603625.1 Acutalibacteraceae bacterium
GAGGGCGAAGATAGGCTGACGCCTTTCAAGACCGAAACACCGAAAAGGCTTGAAAATACTTGCTTTTAGGCAGGTTCGGATAACTCATTTCACCCTAAGATTAACCATATCTTTTTTAGATATTTTATTTTTCTTAGGATAATCCCAATAGCAGCTGACCGCAACATTAATTGTATCTTCTTCAGTATCCAGAAGTAAAAAGGATGTAACTCTGCCATCTTTATTGATATATAAAATATTATCCTTTTCAAACACTTCTCCGTTACCAAGATTTTTATATATTTTTTTATTTATTTTCTTCTCTTTAAAATCATCAACAATAAGCTCCTTCAAGGTTTGAAAAAACGGAGCCTCCATCATTTCATCGCCCACAGGGCAAGGAGGAAGATTTTTGTTGTTTTTCAAATCTGACTTACCGTTGAAAAGTATTTTATTTGTTAACCTTATTGCAATATTTTTTGACGGTTTACCTTCTATACCGTCAAAATGGACTTCTTTCATACCGTCGAAATAATATTTATTACGACTAAGGTCAACAGCGCACGGAAAAACTATATTTTCATCCCAGCTACGTTCTTTACGAATAAAATCAATACCGCTCTGACTTACGTCATCGGCAAAAACCAAAACAACAAAAACACGACAAGCAGGTGCCTTGCGCTCCTCTTTTGTTAAAAAGAACCACGGCTTTGTAAACACCTTCATCTTACTTGCAATACCCTTTGCACAAGAAAGAATATCGCTCATTTCCCTATCATCAAGAAATTTTGTTCTGTAAACAATTATGTTCTTTTCAATAGATGAATAAAAAACCTCAGAAGAAGAGGTTCTTTTGTACTTAACGCAAACAGGCTCCCTTTTAACATTCTGAACCGCTACATCTTTACCGTATTTATTAATTCTGTTTATAATTTTTTCGTAAACCTGCTCACCTTCACCATTAGCTTTACAGGTGAAAAATAAACGGTCCTTTTTCCAATTATGCACCGCTTCAAAAATCATATCGATTGCCATTAATATAGGAAAAAATCTTATAATAAAAGCAACCTCCAGAATTATAATCAGTAAGCCCGAAATAATACTCCACGTTCTGTCAAGGTACAAAAAGAAGCAACTCACAAAGAAAAAAATTACAAGTATGGCAAGAATCAAATAACTGAATATTTCCCCTGCATCTTTAAACTTAAGATTTTTCATACTATCTACCCTTTATGAAATAACCTCGTACATATTGGCAGCTTCATCTTTTTTTGCATATTCATTAACCGATAAAACCTTATATTTTGTGAGGTTTGAGCCCATTTGGATTGCTATAACGTCGCCCTGCTTAACCTCGTATGAAGCACGTGCAACTTTACCGTTTACCTCAACGTGTTTAGCATCGCACACCTCATTAGCAACCGTACGTCTTTTTATAATACGCGAAACCTTTAAATATTTATCTAATCTCATATTATCTCCTTTGGAAATACGGCTAAAAGCCGAAGGATACGTGAAGAAACCTTCGTTTTATAAATTCGTTTATTGGCGTATAACTTGGTTTTTAGACGTCCCGTAGCGTACAAAGGTACGTGAGTTTGGACGGCTGAAAGCCGAAGGATACGTGAAAAAACCTTCGTTTTATAAATTCGTTTATTTGCGTATAATTTGGTTTTTAGACGTCCCGTAGCGTACAAAGGTACGTGAGTTTGGACGGCTAAAAGCCGAAGGATACGTGAAGAAACGAATTTATTTACCACTCCAGAAGAGGTGGTCTTTAATCAATACTGCTCTGCAAGGTGCAGCCTCAACCTGAGAAACCTTGAGAGGTTGAGCAAGAAGAAAATACTTTCCGGGCTCAACATTTGAAAGATCAAGACCTTCAAGGATTGGAATATCTGCAGAAAGAACTGCTTTGTGTATCACATCATTGGACGTACTATTGCCGATTGTCTGAGAATCCGTACCAATAAGCTTAATTCCTGAATCAGCAACGTAATAAGCACTGCTTTCCATAAGATAAGAAAGCCCGTTACCTTTAATAAGCAACCTTTCGCAGCTTTTCCATGGAAAATTATCCTCAGCAAAGGCACCGGTTATAGGTCCCGGCGGAGCTTCAACAACAAGACATTCACCAATAAAAATATCCTGTGGAAACTGGTCAATAGATTTACCGCCTTCAATAAAATGAAGTGGTGCATCAATATGCGTTGCACTATGAAGGCAAGTGTAAATTGAATTTAAATTATACCTGTCACCTGCACGTATATCCTTTATAGGGTCAACGTAGCCCTCCGGGTCACCGGGATAAACAGGAGTTTTAAATAAATCTCTGGAAATATCTATAATCTCCATATTAACACCTTATTTTAAAAGATTATTTATATCTGCCTGTGTAAGTGCAGAAAAATCTGCATTTTCAAAAGCAGAAACAACACTATTCATATAAGCACGTTCAAAGCTCTGCTCAAAATCATCAAGAGAAACAACAGTTTCATTACCGTCTGCCATAGATTTAAGCTTAGCGGTACCTTCGCTGAGCTCATTGTCACCAAGCACAACCGTAAACTCTGAACCGATTTTGTTAGCATATTTCATCTGTGCTTTAATTGACCTGCCAACAGTATCAACATTTACACTATAACCTTGTGCACGAAGACTTGAAGAAATCTCAAGTGCTTTAAGCACTGCATTTTCGCCTGCAGTAACAATAGAAAGATTGCACTTAGGTGCTTCAGGGAATGGAATTCCGCTTTCTTCCATATATATAAGAAGCCTTTCAAGTCCCATCGCAAAACCACAAGCAGGAAGAGATGCACCGCCTAATTCTTCAATAAGGCCGTCATAACGTCCGCCGCCGCCAAGTACAAGACCCTTTGTTTTTTCATCAAGTGAAACAAATTCAAAAACTGTTCTTGTATAGTAATCAAGACCACGAACAATCTGAGGATTAACAACGTATTCTATATCCATTGCACTAAGATATTTCTGAAGAGCTTCAAAGTGTTCACGACAATCATCACAAATGTAATCAAGAACAACCGGAGCATTTGCAGAAATCTCACTGCAAACAGGACTCTTGCAGTCAAGGATTCGCATAGGATTCCTTTCAAGACGTGAAAGGCAGGTTTCACAAAGCTCACCTTTTCTGCTTTCAAAAAATGCTTTAAGCGCCTCAGAATATTTTTTTCTGCACTCAGGGCAACCGATTGAGTTGATTTCAACTGCCAGCTTTTCTATTCCGATAAAATCAAAATACTGCTTTGCAAGAGCAATTATTTCTGCATCTGCAAGAGGTGACGCCGCACCGAAACATTCTATACCAAACTGATGAAATTCACGAAGTCTGCCTGCCTGAGGCTTTTCGTAGCGGTAACAAGAGGTAAGGTAACAAACTTTCTGAGGAAGAGGCTCGTTGAAAAGTCCATGCTCCAAAAAAGCACGTACCGCACCTGCAGTACCCTCAGGACGAAGTGTAATTGAACGGTCACCTTTATCATTAAAGGTGTACATTTCTTTTTGTACAACGTCAGTTGTTTCACCAACAGAACGGTCAAAAAGCTCGGTATATTCAAAAACAGGGGTCCTCATTTCGTGAAAGCCGAATGCTTTTGCAGTATCCAAAGCTGCTTGCTCAATATACTGAAGCTTGTAGCTTTCATTTGGTAAAGTATCTTTTGTACCTTTAATTGCTTTAATATTTGCTGCCATAATATCTCCTTAAATAAGAAATCGGGTGAAAACAGTTCACCCGATTTGTTTTTTATTATTGCTTTGGGTTTACAATATCACGCCAATCAAGATCGCCACGTTCAAGGCTGTGAATAAGAGCCTCTGCAGTAGCAATATTGGTAGCAACAGGAATATTGTGCACGTCACAAAGTCTTAAAAGATTTGCTTCATTCGGTTCGCCGGGCTTCGGGTTGAGAGGGTCACGGAATATAAGCAATAAGTCAATTTCATCACATGCAATTCTTGAGCCGATTTGCTGAGCACCGCCCTGACCACCGCTAAGGTACTTTTCAATGTCAAGACCTGTTGCTTCTGCAACCAACTTACCTGTTGTGCCTGTTGCACAAATTTTGTGTTTACTTAAAATGCCACAATAAGCTATACAGAATTGTGTCATGAGTTCTTTTTTTGAATCGTGTGCTATCAATGCTATATTCATAAAATCACGCTCCTTAGAAACGTAAAACTATACTTACCATTTTAACAGAAAAACCCTTGCATTTCAACAGATATCGTTAAAAAAATATCTGTTTTTTTACAATTATGAATTAAGAATTGCAAAATTCTTTTTATTTGAAGGATAAAGGTTTTTGTAAACCTCATAGCCCTTATCATATATCGCCTTAACATCCTTATTTGGTGTAAATGTTTTAGCAACAGGAATAAGTCTTTTCGCAGCGGAAATTGACTCACATTCTCCTATACCTACTGCAATAAGTACCGCAGCACCCATAGCGCCAACGTTCTGAGGAGTATCAACTGTTTCAACAACTTTACCTGTGCAATCTGCAAGAATCTGACATGTTACGTCAGAAAGTGCGCCACCACCTACAAAACGTATATGTTCTGAGGATTTAACCTTTTTCTCTTCAGTTTCAAGGAACCAACGAAGATGGTAACAAACGCCTTCAAGCACCGCTCTTATCATTTCGCTCTTACCTGTTTCAATACTGATATTAAAGAACATACCACGAGCATTAGGGTCTTCAAAAGGACAACGGTTACCGTGAAGCCAAGGTGTGAAAATAACACCGTTTGAGCCTGCCGGAACCTTGCTTACAACTTCGGTCATATAATCGTAAAGGCTTGTATATTTACCTTCATAACCGTCTGTAACGTTTGTTTTTTCAAGGTAAACACCAATTTCGTCAAGTGCGAGATGATCCTTTACCCATTCAAGACATTTACCTGCAGTTTCAAGTTCACCAAAATAATTATATCTGCCAACCTCTGCACCTAAAACAGCAGCAATCATAGCAGATGCATCTACAATACTCTTATCAACAACCGTAGAAACCCAGCCTGAAGTACCGCTGTAAACATGGGTATCGCCCATTGCAACGCTACCTGCACCTACACCTATAAGGGAAGCATCGCCACCGCCACCAAATACGGCTGTACCCGGTTGAAGACCTAATTCTTCTGCAGCCTTTGGTAAAAGCTCACCGATTTTATCGGTTGAATTTTTAATTTCAGGAAGATGCTCCATATTAACACCGAGCATTTTACACATTGCAGGACTGAACTCATTTTTCTTAATATCATAAAGAAGAGTAGCAAATGCAGAGTCGTGAGTCATACAGAACTCACCTGTCATTCTTGTAATAAAATACTCTTTAACATCTAACCATTTATATACTCTTTTAAAGTTTTCAGGCTCATTTTTTTCTACCCATTTATATTTCCATACAGGGTCCTTAACAGAAGCGGCAACCGCACCTGTTATCATAAGAGATTTTAAAAGCTTAGGAATAAATGCACCTGCAACCTGAGGAGCGTATGCAATACCCTCTTTAAGTTCTTTACGAGCACGCTGGTCCATATAGCTCATTGCTCTTCTTACAGGCTCACCGTTTTTATCTACAAGCACAAGACCCTGCATCTGAGAGCAGAAAGAAATACCACAAATATCTTTTATATCCACATCACATTTACTGAGCACTTTTCTTGTTGTGGAGCACATTGCATCCCACCATTCCTGCGGGTCCTGCTCTGCACCGCCATCAGGGAAAACATAAAGCTTGTATCCTTCAGATGCGGCTGAAACAAGTTTAATTGATTCACCTAATTCAAATATACAAGTTTTCACACCTGTTGTACCAATATCATAAGTAATAGCATATTTACCCATAATTTAACCTCCATCACATACTTCCAGATATATACATATTAATTATGCAATATTTAATAGTAATAATCAACATTTATTTAATGAAAAGTTGCACAAATTTTAGTACTAAGTGTTGAACTTTTCAAATAATAAAAAAAAATTAATTTTTTTAGAAAAAAAGTGTTGACTTTATTATTTTTTCTGTTATAATTATCAATGTTCTTCGGAGGACGAACAGTTCTTCGCAGTCGGTGTTGATGGCGTTGAGGGTCCACCCGTTCCCATCCCGAACACGGTAGTTAAGCTCAACTACGCCGAAGATACTTAGTGGGAAGCCGCTTGGGAAAATAGGGCGATGCCGACACAAACAAAGTAACCACCCAATAGGGTGGCTATTTTTTTGTCATTTTTTCAATATGTTGCCACCGGGCATCATATCGCAAAAAACCTCATAAAAAGAATCACCACCTGAAAATGTTTAACTTCCCTTTCAAGTAGTGATTTTTTTTATTTCCTCTTTTGATGCGGTTTTCTTCTTTTTCTATGAACAGGCTTTGTTTTTTCTTTTGGCTCCTGAAATTTTAACGGACATTTATTTTTAAGAATCTCAGTTATCTTCTTCGTTTTACTTATTTTCAACTCAGAACGAAATCTAATTTTTTTCTCATATTTGCCAAACACCTCATAATAATCTGCAAAACAATGAAGCAACCATGTTTTATAATACCATAATTCTACAGTCTCATAAAGTTCTTTCACATTGTCGTATTTAATATATCCCAAGTCATAAAAAGACGCTTTAAAGGCAATTCCGTCTTTTACAAAAACATATAAAAAGCCCTCAAAAAAAACTGTTTCACAAATAAAGA
>JAZUMM010000050.1:0-1592 GCA_045603625.1 Acutalibacteraceae bacterium
TTTGTCTTCCTAAGTCCGCTTGGCCTCCGACTTCTTTTCGGCAGCAGCTTCCGTACCCTTTGTGTTGCTGTGACCCATATAAGCTTCAACGGCGTGAGTGAGAGCATCCATACCTGTTGTTGAAGTAATGTGTGGCGGAAGACCAAGTGTTAATTCAGGGTCAAGAATTGCATATTTCGGACGGAGTGAAGGGTCGTTAATAGCATTCTTTTCGTGTGTATCAGGGTTAGAAATAACTGCGGCAATTGTAGTTTCGGAGCCTGTACCTGCAGTTGTGGGTACTGCGAAGAATGGCGGTAATTTTTTAAGGATTTTTAAAAGACCGCGCATTTCTGACGGAGTTTTGTTCGGCTTAACAACTCTTGCAGCAGTAACCTTTGCACAGTCCATTGGTGAGCCGCCGCCAAATGCAATAAAGCCCTGACAGTTGTTATCTTTATAAATCTTAAGAGCATCTTCAACGTTGTAGATTGTGGGGTTAGGCTGAACCTCATCATAAACAGAGTACTTAATGCCTGCCTTTTCAAGTCCTTCAAAAAGACCGTCAAGAAGGTGAAGACCCATAAGACCTTTATCTGTAACAACAAGCACGTTGTCAATGCCTTCTTTTTTTACAAGCTCAGGAAGCTTCTTTACAGAGCCTGCGCCCTTAATAACCTGTGGTGGAGTCCAGTCAAGGAAATTAACTGAAACCTTCATAACTTTCTGGAATGTTCTGCAATAAACCTTATTAAGTGTGCTCATAACCAAACCTCCGATTATTTAATAATTTTATGGAATACTTTTTTACCTTTTTTAATAATTACGTAGCCTTTTTCAAAGTCTGCAACAGGAATTATATGCTGAGGAGCAGTAATTTTAACGTCATCTACGCTTACACCGCCTTGTTCAATAAGGCGCCTTGCTTCGCCTCTGGAGGAGCAAAGACCTGCTTTAATCATAGCGTCAATAATGTTAATACCTTCTGCTGAAAGGTCGCCCTCTGCAAGCTGTGTAGACGGCATATTTTCTGAGTTACCGCCACCTGCAAATACTGCCTTTGCAGCATCCTGTGCCTTGTTTGCTTCATCTTCACCGTGAACGAGTGCAGTAAGCTCCCAGGCAAGAATCTCTTTTGCTTTGTTAAGCTGAGCGCCTTCCCATTTATCCATTTCATCAATCTGTTCAAGAGGAAGGAAGGTAAGCATACGTATACATTTAAGCACGTCACCGTCAGCAACGTTTCTCCAGTATTGGTAAAAATCATAGGGTGATGTTTTGTTTGCATCAAGCCATACTGCGTTACCTGCAGTTTTACCCATCTTTTTACCTTGTGAATCTGTAAGAAGAGTGATGGTCATAGCGTGAGCATCTTTACCTAATTTTTTACGTATAAGCTCTGTACCGCCAAGCATATTGCTCCATTGGTCATCGCCACCGAACTGCATATTAATGCCGTATTCCTTAAAGAGATAGTAGAAGTCGTAGCTCTGCATAATCATATAGTTGAATTCAAGGAAGCTCAGACCCTTTTCCATTCTTTGCTTGTAGCATTCTGCACGGAGCATATTGTTAACAGAGAAGCAAGCGCCAACCTCACGAAGAAGGTCACC
>JAZUMM010000051.1:0-6721 GCA_045603625.1 Acutalibacteraceae bacterium
GTCATAAATCTACCTCCATACGCTTTATAAAGTATTTCAACATATACTTATGAACAACAGACGAGTTTTATGACAGAGTATGAAATTTGACATAAATTCAAAAATATAATATAATATATTAATTAAATTTTCAGGAGTGAATAGTTTGTTACTTAACATTAATCCCAGTTATGACGTTGCGGATGTTTTTACATCCTTTCTTGAATCCTTTAAGATTTCAAGCGTTTTTCCTTACTTTTTAGCCCTTATTACAGCTACTGTATGCGGTGCGGCAATTGGTGTTGAAAGAACCTTAAGGCAAAAAGAAGCAGGTATCAGAACACATATTATTGTTGCTATGGGCTCTGCGCTTATTATGATTGTAAGTAAATACGGCTTCTTTGATATTGTTAATCTACAAGGCATTGAAGGCAACATAAATCTTGACGGTGCAAGACTTGCGGCACAGGTTGTTACAGGTATATCCTTCCTTGGTGCCGGTATTATTGTTTACAAAGGTACGGTTAAGGGTCTTACAACTGCTGCCGGTGTATGGACAACTGCAGGTATAGGCCTTGCAGCAGGTGCAGGTATGTACGGTATTGCCGTTTATGCAACACTTATTATTCTTGGTGTTCAGATTGTTATTCACCGTATTCTTCCTGTTGAAAACACAAGCACAACTGCCGTAAGCATGAAGCTTGTTGATGATGCTGAATCTGTTGAAAAAATCACATCTATTTTTAAAGAAGAAGGCTACGAGCTTATTTCAAACAGCGTTGAAAAGAAAAATGAAAAGCTTGTTTGCTTATTTGTTATTAAATCAAGGTCTCATATTAATCCTGAGGATATAAGCAGACTTTTCACAAACAATGAATATGTTCTTTCTGTTTCAATATAAAATATTTTGTTAATACTAACGATTAAACTGCTCTATTTTAGGGCAGTTTTTCTCTTGTTTTAAAAAAATATATGTTGTATTATATATGTATTAATTTTAATTAAAGTGAGGTATTATGCTTTGAAAAAAGACGTCATTTTTGAAAAAGGCAACAAACCTTTTCCGTTAATTATCGGCATACTCGGTATTGCTCTTGCCATTGCTCTTTTAATTGCAAGACTTAACTTTGTTGCAGTAGTCAACGTAGCATTTATGTGTATTGTTGCAGCACTAATTATTATTGGTACCATTTTCTGCAAAAAAATATACAAATGGTTCGTTGTTGGTTACAGCGCTCCTGCTATTGGTATTTTCCTTTATTTCCTTATATTCGGTGCTGATGCAGGTTGGGGCGCATTCTCTTCAGGTAAAACAGGCTGGTCCTCTGCAGATAATCCTTTGTTTGCAGGCACCGGTAACTTCTTTACACGCCTTGCAGGCGGATTATTGCTTTTACTTCCTTGCATAATTGCAATGGTTCTTCTTGTTGTGTTTGCAGTAAAGAAATTCAAGAAAATCGGCTTACACAAGGTTGTTACTTCCCTTTTAAGCATACTCCTTGCAGGTACAACTGTTCTTTACGTTCTTACAATGAACCTCAGAGCAAAGCCTAACGTTGACAGTCTTCAAAAAGGTCACGATGACTACCTTGACGGCGTTGACAAAGTAAAAAAAGATAATCCTAACGTTCTTTTTATTCTTATGGATGATATGGGTTACGCCGATACCTCTCTTAACGGTGCTATCTACGAAACACCTAATATGGACAGAATCGGTGAAGAAGGTCTCAATTTTGATAACTTCTACTCAAGCTATTCTGTATGCTCACCTGCACGTTTTGCCCTTATGACAGGCAGATATCCTTTCAGAGGATATGCAGATAACGTTCTTTATCCTACACAGGATACATTCTCACCATTTGCAGCAACAAGAATTTTTAACTCAATTGAAATGGGTAACAACTGCGATGGTATGCTTGGTGATGAAATCACTATTGCTGAGATTTTCCAGAATGCAGGCTACAACACAGGTGCTTTTGGTAAATGGCACTTAGGTGACTACGGTCAGT
Organism: Acutalibacteraceae bacterium; assembly: GCA_045603625.1. Classification (GTDB taxonomy): domain Bacteria; phylum Bacillota; class Clostridia; order Oscillospirales; family Acutalibacteraceae; genus DTU089. The sequence goes on from JAZUMM010000051.1 coordinate 1,989, forward strand.
ACCTTCCTACAAACCAGGGCTTTGACTACTTCTACGGCAGTCACCACGTTAACGATATGGCTCCTTTCTACCACGTAAGAGAAGAAGCCGGTGAATACGAGATTGTTCACGGCGTTGAAGAGCTTCGTGACGAAAACGGCAAAAAAGACCAACGTCAATTATCTCAATGGATACACGAAGAAATTAACGGCTGGGTTGAAGAACAAATTGACAAGGACGAACCATTCTTTGCATATTATGCTTCACCATGGCCACACGGACCTGTATTTGTTGGCGATGAATTTAACGGCGAAACCGGTATGGGTACATACGCAGACTGTATTACAGAATTTGACTATTACCTTGGTGAGCTTTTCACAACGCTTGAAGAAAAAGGCGTTATGGATGACACAATTATCATTTTCACAAGTGATAACGGCCCTGCTCTTGAAGGCTCTGTTGGTGAACTCAGAGGCGGTAAATACCTTGCATACGATGGCGGTCAAAAGGTTCCGTTTATGATTCGCTGGGGTAACAATAATAACCTCTGGCAAGCAGGCGAAACAAGAGAGCAAACTGCTACCCTTGTTGATATGATGCCTACACTTGTTGAGCTTTGCGGTATTACAGGTGACGGCGGTACAAAGAAAAACTACTTACCATTTGACAGAGACATTGACGGTGTTTCAATGGTTGAGCTTCTTAAAAATGACTCTGTTATTCATACACAGGAGCATCCGATTCTTCATATGAAACGCGAAAAGCTCAAAGCAATTCAGTACACAGTACCTACCGCAGAGGTTCTTAAGCGCGAAGAATATGCAGATTATGAATACCCTGTTCTAAAAAATAACGAATACGTTACATTTAAATATTTCCAAAGAATACAGAACGATAACTCTGCATTCTTTGACAAATACAGAAAGAACTGGTTACATATTCTTACAGATGACGTTGGTGAAAACCTTAACCGTTCAAACGTATACCCGGAAATTGCAGATGAAATGAATAAGCAGATGGATGACATCATGGCAGATTTCAAATCAGACCGCAGAGGTATGAACGAAGAATATTACGAAAATAACTAAAATTATCAGCCTCGGATATTTCCGGGGCTGACTTTTAAAGGAATGATTACATGCCACCGCTTTCCATTATGATTAAGCCTGCATCTGCCCTTTGTAATATGCGATGCCAATACTGTTTTTACCATGATGTTACAGACCATCGTGACGTTAAAAGCTTTGGCTTAATGAGCGAAGAAACTGCAGAAAACTTAATAAAAAAAGCATTGGATTTTGCAGATGGCGAAAGCATTGCATTTGCATTTCAAGGTGGTGAGCCCACAATACGCGGTTTAGATTTTTTCAGATTCTTTTGCAAAACCGTTGATGAAAACAACACAAAAAACAGCACAATACACTATGGCTTGCAAACAAACGGAACGCTTATTGATGACAGATGGGCAAAGTTTTTTAAACAACGTAGCTTCCTTATTGGTTTAAGCCTTGACGGTGATTTTAAAAACAACTCCTTCAGGATTGACCAAAAAGGAGAAAATACCTATTACAAAATCATAAAAGCCGCAAATATATTTGAAAAGCACGGCGTTGATTTTAACATACTTACCGTTTTAACAGGCAGATGCGCAGAAAATATTGATGATGTACTCAGAGCATTCAAAAAAAGAAATTTCAAATATCTGCAATTCATTCCGTGTCTGAGACCCTTCGGCGATACAAGTGAAAGTGAGCTTTATATGACTGTTGAACAGTACAAACACTATCTTATTCACGGCTTTAACGCTTACGTAAAAGACTATGTAAGAGATGAATATACCAGCATACGCTATTTTGATAATCTCGTACATTTATATCTGGGTAACCCTACGGAGCAATGCGGAATGTGCGGTCACTGTACACATCAATTTGTTGCAGAAGGAAACGGCAACATTTACCCTTGCGACTTTTACTGTACAGATGATTGGTTACTCGGTAATATAAATAATGAAAAAGAAAACTTTGATACACTTGCACATTGCGAAAAGGCTATTAAATTTTTAAAAGAAAGCATTGTAATTAAAGAAGAATGTAAATCCTGTAAATATTTTTCATTATGCAGAAGCGGTGGTTGCAAGCGTACACGTGAAGACCGCAACTACTGTGAAAGCTACAAGGCATTTTTTGATGCGTGTCTTCCCCTATTCCGTGTATTTATTGCAGAAAAGAAATATTAACTGATTCAGGAGTTTTATAATGAACACGTTTACAACAAAAACTAATCCCGAATACGTAAAAAAATCATCAAAGATATCTATTGTAAAAACCTTTTTAGGATTCTCTGCTATCGCTTGTATCGGTTTTATTTACGGTTGGAAAACCTTTTTACTGCTTGAGATTATTGTTATTACCGCTTGCATTTTAACAATGAAAAACCAACAAAAAACAGGTCACTCCTTTGAATTGAAATTTGAAGACAATAACATAACCTTTACAAATCTTTCAACAAACAGCTCTTACCAGCTAACAGAGGTACCTTTATCTGTTATAAATATACGACAGAATAAAGCAGATAAAGATGGAGACCTTTGCAGCTTTTCAATAAAAAACACAGGCGCCATGTTCGGTGGAGTTGAAAATTATACAGAATTGAAAAAATACATTGACGAAAATTTCAAATAAAGGTAAATTTTATGATACATAAAGAACAATGGATTTGGCTTCCCGAAAGAACATATCCTAATCCGAATCACAATATTTTAAGCGGTTTTGATAATAAACAAGGTATTGAATATATAGTTGCAGAATTCAAAAAAGAATATGTTTTTTCTAAAAAAATCATATCAGCAAACTTAAGATTCAGCGGTGATTGCACCTTTCGTCTTTACTGCAACGAGGAATTTATTGCCACAGGACCTGCTTGTGTCGGTGGCGATTTTATCGGCAATGAAACAATACGCAAAAACCACTATTCGTATGAAAAAATTGTAGCCGTAAACTCAAATCACCTTGACTTTTTCGCCCTTGTAAAACAATTGCCTGAACAAATATGCGAATACTCCAAAGGTCACGGCGGATTTATGCTTTCTGCCATATTAACCTTTGAAGACGGAACAAAAACGCTTGTTTGCACCGATGATAGTTGGTATGCAAGAAAAAACAATTCTTACGTTAATGCTACTTTATTTGATGACAGAAAAAAAGCAAACGATTTCACTTTTGCAGAAATCATAGAAAATATATGGCACACAACAACTGCACCTATCCCTGTAAGAACAGAAGATGATTTGTTGTGCAATAACAGTATTATTACGTTATCACCTTTTGAAGAAAAAACAGTTATTTTAGAGCTTGATAAAATATGGGCAGGCTTTTTGCATATTAAATCAAATTCACAAAGCATTGTACATATAAAAACGGAATTCAGAGAATTAAAAGAAAAACCTTCAACAGAAGAAGCATTCATCTCTGATTATAATGAATATACCGGCTTTTATATGCACAGTGCAGGTAACATAACCGCTACCGTGAAAAACTTTTCAAACGCAAATGCAAATGTTACTGTTTCATTTACAAAAACTCATTACCCTGTTACAACAGAAGGAAGCGTTATTACAAGCGACATACAATTAAATAACGTTATTGAAACCTGCAGGCATACTCTAAAAATATGTCGTCAGACTCATCACCTTGATAGCCCCAGACATTGTGAACCAATGGCTTGTACGGGCGACTATTATATTGAAAGCTTAATGACCCTTTATTCTTTTGGTGATATGCGTCTCGCAGAATTTGACCTTATACGTACTGCATATATGCTTGAACGTGAAAACGGAAGAATGTTCCACACAACCTATAGTTTAATATGGGTCAGAATGCTTTATGACGTGTATATGGCAACAGGTAATACCCATCTGCTTAAAGAGTGTCTGAGCGCCCTCAACCTCCTTTTAAATCGATTTGAAACGTATATAGGCACCAACGGGCTTATTGAAAATCCGCCTGACTATATGTTTATTGACTGGATATATATCGATGAAATATCCTTACATCATCCGCCAAAGGCTTTAGGTCAGAGCTGCCTTAATATGTTCTATTACGGTGCATTAGATTACGCCCAAAAGATTTTTGAAGTTCTTTCTGATGAACGGGCTTCAGACTGCAAAACAAAAAAAGAAAGCTTGAAGAAAGCAATAAACCTTCACCTTTTTGATAAAGAAAAAGACATATATTTTATGGGACTTAATACTCCATCTCCAAAAACAGATTGGAAATGGATGCCGTATGAAAACACAGAAAAACGTTATTACCTTAAACACGCCAACGTGCTTGCCGCATATTTTGGTGTTTGTGATGATGATACAGGTAAAGAGCTTATCAGGAAAATTATGTGTGACGAAATTGATGGTGAATGCCAACCGTATTTCTTGCATTATTTACTTGAAGCAATTTATAGACTCGGTTTAAAGGATGAATATACTTTAAAAATAATCAACAAATGGAAATTGCCTGTTGAAGAATGTTCAAAGGGTCTGATTGAAGGCTTTATTGCCCCTGAACCGACCTACTCCTTTGACCATAGCCACGCCTGGGGCGGAACACCACTTTACTCCTTACCAAAGGCTTTGACAGGCTTTGAAATTAAAAAAGCCGGTATGAAGGAAATCACATTAACACCTTCATTATTAGGTCTTGATTATGCAGATATTAAGATTCCTACACCTTACGGAGATATTATTTGTAAGCTAAAAAAGG
>JAZUMM010000052.1:0-14993 GCA_045603625.1 Acutalibacteraceae bacterium
ATATAGAAATGCCACCAAGACAGATTGAGTTTGCACGTCTTAACCTTAACTATTGCATCACTTCAAAAAGAAGAAATATCCGCCTTGTTACAGATAATCTTGTTTCCGGCTGGGATGACCCGCGTATGGCAACAATCTGCGGTATGCGTCGAAGAGGTTACCCTGCAAAGGCAATCAGAAATTTTATTGAAAAGGTCGGCGTTTCTAAGGCATACAGCGTTGTTGATTACGGTCTTCTTGAGGCTTGTGTCAGAGATGAGCTTAACGCTCAGGCTCCAAGAGCAATGGCAGTTCTTGACCCTATAAAGGTTGTTATTGATAACTATCCTGAAGGTCAGACAGAGGAAATTACAGTAGAGGTTCATCCTGAAAGACCTGAATTAGGTACAAAAACAGTTACTTTCGGTAAAGAAATTTACGTTGAAAGAAGCGACTTTATGATTGAACCTGTAAGAAAATATTTCCGTCTTTATCCCGGTAACGAGGTTCGCCTTAAAGGTGCATACTTCATTACCTGTAATTCCTACGAAACAGATGAAAACGGTAACGTAACAGTTCTTCATTGTACTTATGACCCTGCATCAAAGGGCGGTAACTCTCCTGACGGCAGAAAGGTTAAGGGTACAATTCATTGGGCAGGACCAAAAGCATTTAAGGCAGAGGTTCGCCTTTACGACAGACTTTTTAATGTGGAAGATCCTGCAGGTGTTCCTGATGATGAGTTTGTTAATGCAATAAATCCTGAATCACTTGTAGTTCTTAAGGATTGTCTTATTGAAGAGGGGCTTGCAGATGCAAAATATCTGGATTCCTTCCAATTTATGAGAAACGGTTATTTCTGTGTAGATAAAGACTCTACTGCAGATGCACCGATTTTCAACAGAACAGTTCAACTTAATTCTTCTTGGAAATAATTATAAGAGAGGTTTTTGTTATGAAATATGTTTATAAATTCGGCGCTGCAGCGCTTGCAATACTTATTATTGTTATTGCTGTGTTTACACCACTTATCTGTATAGGCATAGAATCGTTCCTTGCATCTACAATTGTAACTCTTGCTGATGCAAGCGGTAATGAAGAGGCAAAAGCACTTCTTGAAACCTATAATGGTCAGGTGCCTGATGTTATGTGGATAAAAATAGGCATATCAACAATGTTTGATGAAGATGCAAAAATGACCGCTGAGCTTATTGACAGCTTTTCATCAGGCGAGCCTAACATAACGGTTCAATCTTTAATTTCGCCTGTTGTTACGTTTATTGTTGTGCTCATTTGCATTATTGTTTGTGCAGTTGTTACTGCAATTCTTGCAATTGCGGCTAAAAACAACAGAAAGGTTATTTACTCATCTCTTGCAGGTATTGGCCTTTCACTTATGTTAGCGGAGTGCTTTGAAGCAATTTCAGAGCCTTTCTTAGAGGGTGGCGTAACTCTTGCAAAGCTTGCAGGTACATCATGGATTTCACTTCTTGGTGAAATTAAACACGTTGATTTCAACTCATTGTTCTGGGCTGTGCCTGTTGTTTTTGCTCTGATTATTGTATGGACTGTGCTTTACAATGCAACTCTTTCTCCAAAGGATAAAGCAGCAAGAAAAGCTATGTTAGGTGAAGAAGAATGATTTACGATAAAATTGAAAATTTAAGTGTTTATTTTGATGAAAGCTCTAAATTTGCAAAGGTTGAGCCTACTCTTAAAGAGTTTTTAAAATCACCCTTTGATAGTGGTAAAATTGAAATAGATGGAGATAATATGTGGTGTAACGTTGCAAAGTATGATATAAAGGACGGCACACCAATTAAATATGAAGCACATAAAGAATATGCAGATGTGCAGATTATGGTAGACGGTGAAGAAAATATCGGCTGGGCAAATTTTAATGAATGTAATATTACAGAAGACTTTAAAGAGGGTAGCGATATTGCATTTATGGATGCTCCGAACGGTCAATTTTTCGCATTGCGCAAAGGCTACTTTATGGTATTTTTCCCTGAAGATGCTCATGCACCTTGCAGAAAAAGCGAAAATGCAGACTTTGCACATAAGCTTGTGTTTAAAGTTAAATTATAAGAAAAAACATCAGGTTGTTTGACCTGATGTTTTTTTGTGTTTTTATAAAGCTTGTTGTATTGGTAGCTCTGTTATAAGTGTAAATACATTATTTTCGTATTTTATAAGCATATCGCCTTTGTTTTTATCAACTGTACGTTTAATGCTTTTTAAGCCTAAACCATGGTTTTCTGAATCTTTTTTGTTGCTTATAATAATGCCGGCCCGTTTTTTTGGTGCTTCGTCAGAAGGGTTCACTACGGAAATGAAAATTCCGTTATCCACAGAAATTTTAATGTTTATGTATCTGTCTGCAGGGGCATCAATTTTTACACATGCTTCTATGGCGTTGTCAAGTGCATTACTGAGGATTGTGCAAATATCCATGCTCGGTACATTTTCAAAATTCAGAGGTGCAACATCAAAGTGCGTAGAGATATTGTTTTTTTGTGCGGTTAGCATTTTTTCGTTTATTATAGCGTCTACTGCCGAGTTTTTGCTTACGGATATGTATGTTGCCTCTTCAAGAGCATCCGTCATTTTTTCAAGGTAATCAAGAAGCTGAGCTTTGTCACCGCTTTCTGCGATTCCTTTTAAGGATAATATATGGTTTTTCATATCGTGGCGAATCTCTCTTGTTCTGTTGTAGCTTTCTTCTAATTTTTTAAAAGATTGTTTTTCAAGACGCATCTGTGTGTTGATGATAATCTGATTACGTTGTAAATCTAATTGGTTTTGTAGCTTTGAGAATAAAAAGAAAACTAAAAAATTAATTACAATGAGACCTATTGTTGAAATTATAATATAAGCATTAATTTCTTCTCCGGGGGAAAGAAGTTCAATGTAATATTGGTAAACAGTAAGCGTTCCTAAAGTGGTTAACGGCACAATAAATAAAAGAAGCCAATATCTGAGAGTAACAGCTTTGTTTTTTGATTTTGTAAAAATTCCCATAAAAAATATTATAAGGAACATAAAAATATTGGGGAGCTCAATTGATAATATTCTGTAGAAAAAGCTTTCCTTTGAGAGGTAGGGGATATTATTAATAGCAGTATCAATAACAAATGAAAAAGCAAAATAAGACAGCAGTCTTGAAAGAGCAATAAATAAAGTATAAGCAACAAAGAAAAATGCTTTCAGACGTTTTTTGCCGTCGTAAAGAAGGAATGTTACACAGAAAATCAAAAGTGTCTGAATATAAGATTTGATAGTGCCGTTTTGACCGGTTTCCTGTAAAGCGAGCAGAATGCCTGAGCTTAATAAAAATGCTATAATTGTAGGTATTTTGGAAGAATATTTTTTCTCAAAAAATACGTTCATCATCAGGAAAGCAAAAAGCATTTCCAACGTGGATGAAAAGAATCGTATAAGATAAAAAAGTGTTGTTTCAATAAATTCTAACATTTTTTGTCACCTTTTAGACCAGAGGTAAGCCTGTTTTGCTGCAGTTGCTTTGCTTTTACTTATAGGAAGATTCACGTTGTTGCTAAGTTCAGCGGAATACTTATTGAGTGATTTTATTTTTGTGGCATTAACAAGGAAGCTCTGGTGAATACGAATAAAATTTTTTTCGATAAGTGCCTTTTCAATATTATCAAGCTTATCATAAAAAGAGATTTCTTCATTTTTTGTGTGTATGATTATTACACGCAGTTTGCTTTCAAAATAATATATTTCATCAAGAGGAATGTTTTTTGCAAGAGATGCCGTTTTCAGAGTATAAAAATCTGTTGACTGTTTTTTTAGTTCGGAAATACATTCTGATAATATACGGTCAAAGGCATTTTCAAGGTCAGTTTTAAGAATGTATCTAAAAGCCTTTGCTTCGTAACCTGAAAAAACATATTCGGCAGAGGATGTTACAAAAACAATCAACGAGTTTACACCCTCATTGCGAAGCATTTTTGCACAATCAACTCCGTTTATTTGTTTCATTTTGATATCGAGAAAAACGATATCAAAATGTGCAGGAATTTTCTTGCAAAGGGAAAGTAAATCCTCTCCCGTATAAAAGACCTCTACATTAGCTTCAATATCGTTAATGGCAAGGTGTTTGCGTGTTCTTTTTTCAATATAATCACAAATGAGTTTTTCGTCGTCACATATTGCAATACTGAGCATACGCTGACCTCCTTGCTTTGGTTTAATGTATTTTCTGTTTCATATTACTACATATTATATTATTTTTCAACTTAAAAACAGTGCGTTGTTGTGGTGAAAATTGCCCAACTGCCTGCAATGGTAATAAAAATTGCCAGAATAATAAGCGGATTAAAAAGATGACGGAGATTTTTTGTGCGTCTTACTTGCTTTAAGGCAAGAACAATGAGAAGTGGTATAAGCACTAGCGGAAGAATGAGTGTTAAAAGGAATATAGTAAAATACATACTCAAAAGGGCAACAATTGTGTAAATCATATTTAAAACAGTTAAGTCCGGTAACAAATACAATATATACACTAACAGACTGTAACCACCGTAAGCACAAATCAAAGTAGTGGTAACTTTGCGGACAAGACCTTCAATTCGCCAATTTGTTTTTTTCAAAACATGGTCATCGGTTTCTGTGTAAATCTGATATATAGCTACAGAAGCAAGCGTCATAACAAGAAGAATGCCTAAGATATCATATTGCCATAAGATGGTTTCATCGTATCCGTATGGTGCGGTATAAGTGGTTGCTTTGTCCAGTGCCGTTGCAAAAGAGCGTAGTGGAAGACCGAAATATTTAGTGAACGGTAGAAGAATCAATGTTGAAGTTTCAATATTGTAGTCAATAATTGCAGATGCTACACTATTGAGACAGATTGCAAAGGCAGGATAATATAAAAACTTTAAATCCTTAGCTTTTGAAAAAATAGCAAGCAGCGATAATGCTCCTACGTATATGGGTAAATATCCTATGAGAAGAACAGTTTTTGCAATGCTCCAGAAGGATGTTTCGGGGAATGGTATTTTTTCGCTTAACAGAAAGCCTGCAAGCAGAAGTAAAATAGCAAAAACCGTGCTTATGAAAAACTGTAATACTTTGTTATTTTTTAGTGTTGTCATAAAAACATCTCCTTTTCTGGTTTCATCATAGCAAAGCGAAATCAAAAGATTATGTAAATGTAATTTTTTCACTTGAATTTGTAATTTTTGTGCGGGAAAAGTAAAAAATATTATTGCATTTAATTGAAAAGTGTATCTGTGTGTGATAATATATTTATGATATGTTTTATGAAAATTCTTCGGAGGATTTGTAATGAAAAAATTTATGGATAAAGATTTTTTGCTTAAAACAGAAACTGCAAAAAAACTTTACGCTGCTTGCGAAAACACTCCTATTTTTGACTGGCATTGTCACCTTCAACCAAAAGAAATTTATGAAAATAACGAGCCTGCAGATATTGCAGAATTATGGCTTGGCGGTGACCATTATAAGTGGAGAGGTATGCGTTCCTGCGGTATAAGTGAAGAGTATATTACAGGTGATAAGTCTCATTATGAAAAATTTAAGGCGTGGGCAAGTGCAATGCCTAATCTTATAGGCAATCCTCTTTATCATTGGACACATCTTGAATTACAGCGTTATTTTGATATTTACGAGCCTCTTTCTCCTGCTACCTGTGATGATATCTGGGAAAGAGCAAATGCAAAAATCAAAGCAGGCGGTTTTACACCTCGTGAACTTATAGAAAAAAGTAACGTTGCTTATGTTTGTACAACAGACGATGCAGCGGATACTCTTGAATACCATAAGCTTTTAGCAGAAGATAAAAGCTTCAAGTGCAAGGTTCTTCCGGCATTCCGACCCGACAAAGCTTTAGGAATTGAGCTTGCAGGCTATAACGATTGGGTTAAAGCACTGGAAAATGTTATCGGAAGAAGTGTAACATCTTTTACAGAATTGAAAAAAGCACTTCTTGAAAGAATTGAATTCTTTGCAGAAATGGGCTGCAGAGCATCTGACCACGCCTTCACTTATGTTCCTTATAACAGAGCAGATGAAGATGAGCTTAATGATATTTTTTCTCGTCAGTTAAAGGGCGAAGCTCTTTCTAAAGAAGAAATTGATAAATATAAAACGGAGCTTATGCTTTTCCTTGCAGGTGAATATAACCGTCTCGGCTGGGGTATGGAAATTCACATCGGTGCAATGAGAAACAATAACGGGGTAATGTTTAAAAAGTTGGGCCCCGATACAGGCTACGATTCTGTTGCTGATTACGAAATTGCTGTAAGTCTTTCAAGGCTTCTTGATGCTATGCTTTGCGGAGCAGGTCTTCCAAAGACTGTGCTTTTTACACTTAATCCAAAGGATAACTATGTTTTAGGTACCATGCTTGGTAACTTCCAGTCAGATGAAGCAGAGTCAAAAATCCAGTTCGGTTCTGCCTGGTGGTTTAATGATAACTACGATGGTATGCGTACACAAATGCAGACACTTATGAATTTAGGTGTTATTTCTAAATTTGTTGGTATGATTACCGACTCAAGAAGCTTCCTTTCATATCCTCGTCACGAGTATTTCCGCAGAATTCTTTGCGAGCTTCTCGGTGACCTTGTGGAAGAGGGCAAATATCCTGATGATATTGAATTCCTTTCAAAGGTTGTTCAGGATATTTCATATAACAATGCGGTTAAGTATTTTGGGGTTTAAGTGTTATGGCAGGTATATTCAGGCAAAACTGTGAAATCACGTATGATGATAAAGATTTAGTAGAAGAAAATTCCTTTATTGGTGCCGAACCGGATTTGACACCAATTCCTGAGTTTAAGGATATAAAGGGTAAGCTTCCTCAGCCTTTGTGGGATAATCATGAGGATTATCTTGATTGCTATTGGAAGGCTTGGGAAATTGCCTTTGGCAACCTCGGCTTGCCTACAAAGGAAAATGGCTTCGTCAGTCGTTATATTGATGCAGCCTTCAGCGGTTGTCTTTTTATGTGGGACTCTGCCTTTATGCTTATGTTCGGAAAATATGCCGACAGGATTTTTAAATTTCAGGAAACTTTAGATAATTTTTATTCTCATCAGCACGTTGACGGCTTTATTTGCCGTCAGATTGATGAGGAGGACGGAAAAGATATTTTCCCTCGTCATGACCCCTCATCAACAGGCCCTGAGGTAATGACCTGGTGTGAGTGGGATTATTACCTTAATTTTGGTGATAAGGAAAGGTTAAAAAGAGTTTTTCCTTGTCTTGTTGCATATCACCAATGGATGCAGGAGCATTTTACGTGGCGTGACGGTACATATTTCTCTTCAGGCTACGGTTGTGGTATGGATAATTGCCCGCGTCTTGACGAAAAGTATCACGTTTGTTACAGTCACGGTCATATGATATGGGTAGATGCCTGTATGCAGGAGCTTAATGCCTGCAACCTTCTTATAAAAATGGCAAAGGAAGTTGGCAGGGAAGAATTTATTCCTGAGCTTGCAGAAGAAAGAGACCATTTGTTTAAGGTTATAAATGAAAAATTGTGGGATGAAAAAACACAGTTTTATTATGACCTAAAAAATGATAACACCTTTAACGGTGTTAAGCATATAGGTGCGTTCTGGGCACTTCTTGCAAAATGTGTGCCTGAAGAACGTAAGGATAGCTTTATTGCTCACCTTAATAATGAAAAAGAATTTAAAACGGAGCACCGCGTGCCAACTCTTTCTAAAGACCACGCCGAATATAATCCCAAGGGCGGTTATTGGTGCGGTTCGGTATGGGCACCAACAAACTATATGGTTCTTAAGGGCCTTGATAATTACGGCGAGTTTGATCTTTCATACGAAATAGCCTGTAAAAATCTTGAAGCGGTTGTTCAGGTTTTTAAGGAGACAGGTACTGTTTTTGAAAACTATGCACCGGAAAAAACCGATGGCAAATTCACACGTGGCAGTTCTTCGTTGCCTGACTTTGTCGGATGGACAGGTATTATACCAATTACTATTTTGTTTGAATACGTTTTTGGCATTAAGCCTGATGCAGCAAATAAAAAAATAACCTGGTTCGTAAACCGCACAGAACGTCACGGGATAGAAAAATATCCGTTCGGTGTTGAGGGCGAAATGACTCTTATTTGTGAAAGCAGAAAAAGTAGTGAAGAAGAACCGGTTGTTACGGTAAAATCCAATATTCCTGTAACGGTTGAAGTTATTTGGGGTAAAGGTAATAAAAAGGTTATAGAAATATAATACATATTTATTTTATAAAATTTTGAGTTTGGAGTGATTTTATGGCAAGTGTGAAACAAGAGAACAAAACCTACGTTCCCAAAAAAGAATCACAAGCGTATGCAATTGCCGCATTAGGTCAAGGACTTGTTTATAGTTGTATGTCCAGTTACATAACAGACTATTATATGAACGTTCTTACCCTTAATGCAATGTTTGTTATTATGCTTATGCTTCTTGCTCGTGTGTGGGATGCTATCAATGACCCTATGATGGGTATGATTATGGACAGACATACAACCAAATGGGGAAGAATGAAACCGTATCCTGTAATAACTGCAATTCCTATTGCGGTGTTTACAATATTGATGTTTGTAAATCCCGGTTTCAATACACAAAATAAATCAATATGGCTTTATGTTTTTGTTGCAGTTGTGTATGTTCTTTGGGGTATGATTTATACTGCCAGCGACGTTCCTTTCTGGAGTATGCCTAATGTTATGACTCCTAATCCGAAGGAACGCGGCAACATTATTTCCTATGGTAAAACAGTAGGTGGTATTGGTTCTGCAGTAACAGTTGCTCTTCCTATTATTATGGGCTTTATGTACGATTCTGTTTTTTCCAAGAAAATGACAGAAAAAGAGTTTGAGCCGTTTAAGTTCGCGGTTATGGCTGTTTCAATGGCAGTTATAGGTATGCTTTTGTTTTCATTAAATTCGGTGAAAATAAAAGAAAGAGTTCAGCTTCCTAATGCAACTAAAAAGAAGCCCGGCGAAGATGGTACTCTTAAGCGCATTTTTACTTGTAAACCGCTTATGCTTGTTGTTCTTTCGGGTGTGCTTTCATTCGGCAGATATATGCTTCAGGCAGCGGCGCCTCACGTTGCACGTTATTCAGGCCTTTTCATAGGTGATAAGCCTACTACTGCGGCAGAGTATCAGTCAAACATTTCAACAGTTGCACTTGTTATTCAGATTTGTGCGGCAGTTGGTATGTTTGGTGCAATGCTTTTCCTTCCGAAGCTTTACAAAAAATTTGAGTATAAACACATTATGATAGTTTCGTGTATTGCAGGCTTTGCTGCTTCTTGCCTCACTGTTGTAATTGGTTGGACAACAAAGAATCTTCTTCTTTGTATACCGTTTATGCTTATTTCTGCAATTCCTCTCGGTGTTATCAACAACGTATCTTTTGCAATGGTTTGCGATTGTCTTGATTTTATGGAGTGGAAAACAGGCTTCAGAGATACAGGTCTTGGTTCTGCTTGCCAGTCATTTGTAAATAAAATCGGTAATGCATTTGCAACTGTTATGATTATTGGTATGTATATTTTGATTGACCTTGATGTTGCAACCCTTAACAGTAAAGCAGAAAGCGTTGTAAACGTTGCTATGAATCTTGATGCAACAAAGCAATTTGGTATGTTTGCTCTTGTAACAATTGTTCCGGGCGTCAGCCTTCTTCTTTGTGCAATACCATTGTTCTTCTATGACCTTACAGGCGAAAAGAAAAACCGCGTATTTGCAGAGCTTGCTCGTGTTAGGGAAGAGCGCGGAATTGAAATTGAGGAATAATACTTGACTCTGATTTTAAAATAATATAGAATACGCTATGGGTAAAATGGGCAGTCGCGGATGTGCTATGCACATACGAGGAAAGTCCGGGCATCACACGGCAGGGTAACTGCTAACGGCAGCCGAGGGTAACCTTAGGGAAAGTGCAACAGAGATATACCGCCGAATTTATTCGGTAAGGGTGGAAAGGCGAGGTAAGAGCTCACCGGCGTGGTGGAGACATCACGGCCATGTAAACCCTACCCGATGCAACACCGACCGGGGAGTTTGCCGGACAGCGAATTTTCGCATCCCCAACGGGTGGCTAAAGCATTGTGGCAACATAATGCGTAGATAGATGATTGCCTTAAACGACAGAACCCGGCTTACAGTTTTACCCTTTGTATAAAAAAGCTCTCCGTTTATTATAACGGAGAGCTTTTTTTATGTTTATTTTAAGTGCGAAACATCATTTAAGAACTTTAGTTTTGTTTTTTCTGTGCCGTCTTCTTTTAAATATTGTACCAGTGTAACGCCTGTGTTAAGGTGTGAAAAATTGAAATTTTCTTTTAAAGGGAAGCCTAAAGCGGCAAGCACAAGAAAGGAGTTAAAGGTGCCGTGGGCAACAATTACAATTGTATCATCCTCACTATTTTCAGCCTTTACTTTATTTATGAATTTAATTGCTCTGTTGTAGGCATCAATATCAGTTTCTTCCCCTAAAGGTGTTTTTTGCGTTATTACGGCTTGAGGGCAAATGCGTTTTAATTCCTCATCAGGCAACCCTGCATAGTCAGGGTCGGTGCCCTTTTCTAACAATAAAGAGGTTATTTCAATAGGTGTTTCCATATGAAAACTGCGTATGGCGTTTGCGGTTTTAACTGCTCTTATTAAAGGACTTACATAAAATTTATTTATAGGTGTGTTAATGAATCGCTTTCCTAAAAATGCGATTTGTTGTTTACCCAATGGAGATAAATCTGTTTCGGTGAAGCCATCTCCATTTAAATTGCCGTAGGTTTCGCCGTGTCTGATTATATAAATAAACAAAAAAAATCACCTCTCAATAATTATATACATATTTACTTTAACTTTCAATTGTATTGATAAAAAAAGGATTTGGGTGTATTATATAAGCATATTAAAATAGTGAGGTATTAACTATGGAACTTGAAGAGAAAAAGCTTTCATCAGAAGAAATATTTGATGGTGTTGCAATTCATCTTTACAGGGATGAAATTCTTCTTCCCAACGGGAACAAAGGTGTAAGAGAGGTTATCCGTCATCCCGGTGCAGTTTGTGTATTACCGCTAACAGAAAATAATGAGGTTGTGTTTGTTAACCAGTTTCGTTATGCACTAAATAAGGTAACTCTTGAGGTGCCTGCAGGTAAATTGGAAAAAGGTGAAGACCCTCAGGAAGCCGCGTTGAGAGAGCTTTCGGAGGAAACAGGCTTGACTGCAAAAACAATTATCCCCACAGGTGCTCTTTATACAACGCCCGCATTAATAGATGAAATAATATATATGTATTTTGCAACGGATTTAGTTCAGGGCGAACAACACCTTGATGATGACGAGTTTGTTAATGCAATAAAAATACCGCTCAGTAAAGCGGTAGAAATGGTTATGAATGGCGAAATACGCGATTCAAAAACACAAATAATGATTCTTAAAGCAGATAAATATTTTAATAAATAAAAAAGAGGATGATTCAGAAGTTTCTGAATCATCCTTTGTTTTTATTTTTTTGTTTTATCAAGCAAACCTTGTTTATACATAAATAAAGCACCACCAACAGAAGCAACAATACCTACGAAAAGGAGCTCGCTTGCTTTCATTGTTCCTGCGAAAACAAGAACAATAATCATAACAATAATCGGGAAGAATGAAATTCTCCAGTGTTTTAAGAAATAGCCTGCGCCCAATGCACCGAAAAGAGCAGGAAGAACTTGTGCAAAAGCAGGTTGAAGCAAAGGACTGTTAGCAAAAGCTTCAAAACTACCTGAGAAAGCAAGAATACCGACAGCAAGAATAGCTGTTGTAACAATGGAAGAGGTTGCAATTGCAATTGTTGAAATAACTTCACCCTCTTCTGAGTTTGCTTTTACCTTTGCACCTTCCATAGCACTAATAGCACAAGGAAGCTTAAGGTTTGTAATGTTACCGGTAACGAATGAGAGGTATGTACCGCCTGCACCAAGCATAGGAGTATAAACAAGAACCTCAACAACTGCAACTGTCCAATATGTAGGGATGAGTTTAAGAAGACCTTGTAAAACGCCATTCATAGATGGCCATACGTTAAGGTAAAGGCAGATGCCGATAGGGAACATTAAAAGAACACAAAGGGCAGAAATTGTAGAAATTCGACCCCAACGATGTACACTATCATAATATGTTTTTGGAGCTTTAGTTTTCTTTGACATAATTAACCCCTCCATTCAAGTATTGCAATGTCATCTGGAAGAATGTTAAAGAAAGCAATTGCGGCAATCATTGCAACAATCATACCGATAGGCATAACAAAAGGCTCTAACCATGTAAGCTTGCATTTTTTTGCAAGGATTTCTAATAAAATAGAAACAACAATGGCAACAACAAGAGTGATTATTGAAAGTACACCTGCACCGTCACCAAACGTGTCCGGCTTACCTTGTCCGTATATTGCGCGAGCAATAAACGCACCAATAAGACCAATAAAGATTGCAGGAGTTGCAAAGTCATTAATGAAGCCGTTAAGACTTCTTTTTTTCTTTTTATCATCTGCAGGAGCATTTTCAACAGTTTCTTTTTTAGGTTCTTCTTTTTTTGTGCTTGCAGCGACAAATTTTTTATGTAATGGTTTTGCAACAAATGGAAGAATAACAAGAGAGAAGCAAATGCCCAAGGTCATAACCCAGGCAACACCTGCATAGGTTTCTGCATCTGAAACAGGAACAGCCATACCGCCTTCGTGGTTAAAAGCATCCATAGCTGCTTCTGCGGCAGTTGTTTCATACATAAGGTTACCGATAACAGAAAGGCGAACCCACGGAATAACAAGACCAAGTGCAGGAGCAAGTGCAAAAATTGTTGCTAAAATTGAAAGTGCTGACGGAATTGTGAAAAGTGCACTTGAAGTAATTGCATTACGAAGCTTAGACTTGTCCAATCCTAATTCTTTACCACGTTTGAATGCTTTTGCAAGGAAGAAAAGAGATTGGATAAGAACAAAGATGATAACAGCGGCTGCAATCAGATATAATCCGAGGGCGTTGTTATCAAAATCTTTAGCCAGATTCATTAGATCACTACCTTTTTAAATAATACTTGAATTATAAGAAATTTTTAGTCTTGTGTCAATATGATTAAAGTTTTTTATTAAAACACATTATCCCCGAATCTGTAATATCCATTACACCGTAAACACCGTCGTTTATGCTTCCCGGATTAAAAAGATGAACACCGTCGTAATAGGAATAATAAGGGTCATGTGTATGACCGAAAAGAACAACATTGCAATTTTCTTCTCGTGCGTAGCACTCGAGGGGATAAATGCCGAATTTTACTTTCTCTACATATCCGTGAGTGGCGTAAATTTTTGCACCGTTTATTGTGCGTATATCCTTTTCAGGCAGGTCACAGGCTAAATCACAGTTACCCTTCACTCCGATAAAGGCTTTTTGGGTTGAAAATTCAAGCATTGCTTTTTCGTAATCTCTGAAGCCGTCGCCTAAAAAGTAAACAATCTCTGCAGTAGGCTCCCTTTTTATTGCATCCAAAAAATCCCATTTATTGCCGTGGGAGTCGGAAATAACTAAAATCCGCAAGAATAATCCCTCCGTATTAAAAATATAATTTATTACATTATATACTTCAGAGCAGGTGATTTCAATGAATGAAATGAAAAAAGATAATGTTAACGTAAATGAGCTTTATAAAAAAATAAAAGACGGCGCTGATGCACCGCAGACTGAAACTGATGTAAATAAATTTATAAACGAAAATCTTTCCGACTCTCAGGCGAAGGCAGTTAAAGAGCTTCTTGCCGATGAGGAAAAAACAAAAGCAATTCTTAACAGCGATGCCGCAAAGGCTTTGTTCAAAAAGTTTTTCGGAGGAAAATAAAATGGCGGATTTTGACATCGGCTCCATACTTAATTCTCTATCTGCGGAGGATATGGAAAATATAAAAAGTATTGCATCAAGCTTTATTGGAGATGAAAACCGTCAAAAGGAAAAGCCTCAACAAAAAAACGTGCCCGATATACCTGATTTATCAGGTTTGGGTATGCCTGATTTATCACAGCTTTCAGCTCTTATTCCAATAATGCAGGCATTTAATAAGCCGGATGAAAGGTTGGAGTTTATAAATGCACTTAAACCGTTGTTATCTCAGGAAAAACGTCAAAAAGCAGATGAAGCAATGAAGCTGGTGCGCCTTGTTTCAGTTCTTCCGTTATTAAGAGAGAGGGGCATAATGTAAAAATGGATTACACATATCAAGAGCTTATGAAAATGCAGAACGATGCTATTAAGCGTGTGGAAACAATGCGTGAAAAAGCCCGCGCATCTGCAGGGCTTGATGTATCTCAGTCGCAACATGGTGTATCAACTGCACAGGAGCCCAGGCGTATACCTATGCCCAAAGGCTACCTTGAGAAAAAAGACACTAACGAAGAAAAAACAGAGGCAATAAAAAGCTCTCTGCCTTTGAAAATGCAAGAGAGCTTAGGTAATATAAATATAGATAGTGATAAGGCGTTGATTTTATCGCTTGTTATGCTCCTTTCGGAAGAAAATGCAGATGAGCTTCTCATTATGGCTCTGCTTTACATGCTAACGTAAAGCAGAGCTTTTTGTACGGAACCACGAAAAAAACAGGGAAAATAAATAAGCAACTCAATATCCAACCTGTAAAAGAGGATTTTAATAAAAAAGCATCTTTTAAGCCTTGCTTATTTATTAAAATGCTTTTTACTTTTTTACTGTCTGAAAAGTATGTGTGAGTATTGTAGCAGTATCTTAACGCAGAAAAACGCCACATGGTAAAAGAAAATAATATGATGAATACACCGCAAAGAAAAATAACGGTATAAATAAAGTCGGGCAGCTCATTACTTTTTATAAAGGGTAAAATGCATAAAAAGTATAATAAGCAGGGAACGCAAAAATATATTAGCCATCATACCTTTATAAAAAGATTTTTAGCATAAAAAATAAAAACTTTAAAAACAAAATTTACTTTTGCG
>JAZUMM010000053.1:0-9779 GCA_045603625.1 Acutalibacteraceae bacterium
ATGTAAAAATCAGCTTTACCTTTTTTGCCGTTATGGTTTTATATTTTATTGATGATTACAAAAAGACGGTTATTGCTTCTGTTATTACTTGTACAATACACGAGCTTATACATCTTTTATTTTTAATTATCTATAAATGTAAAATTTATAAATTTAACATAAGCCTTTTCGGTGGTAACATAATACGTAAGCAATCACAAAAAACATCCCTGAATAAAGAGATTGTAATTAATGTTTCTGCACCTGTTTTTAATATAATTGCAGGTATAATTTTTTGGGTAATTAATAAAAACAGTATATTTGCTCAGGTGAACCTTGTGCTGGGTATATTTAATATTCTTCCCTTTTATAATTTTGACGGTGGTGTTGCTTTATACTGCTTTTTATGTAAATACTTTTCCCAAAACCTTGCAGAAAAGGTAATAACGGCAACATCCTTCATAATACTTCTTATATTTACAACATTTACATTGATAATCAGCATTTTTAATGAAATAAATATCTCATTATTATTAATAAATATGTATTTTATCACCTTCTTTTTATACAAAATATTCAATAATTCGACTTGTTTTGCATAAATATTTATTTTGTAATTCTTTTGTAATATGTATTAATTTTTTGTTACAAAGTATTGATAAATTTACGTATTTGTATATAATTAAAGAAATAGTAAAGTAGGTGTTGTGTGCCCATTTTGCACACGGCAGAAAATAAAGAAGGTGCTTTTGTTTTGAATTTACTTGTCACCTTAAATTCTAAATATATTTACTGTCTTTGTGTTATGTTAAGGTCCTTGCAGTCCTCAAACCCAAATACAGTTTTTGATATATACGTTGCACACTCATCGTTAACGGATGATGATTTTAACGAAATCAATAAAAACATCAACAGTAATATGAATATTCATCCTATTATTGTTGATGAATGTGTTTTTGATTCGGCACCGGTGCTTTCGCGTATCAGTAAAGAAACATACTACCGTCTTCTTATTGAAAGCTTTTTGCCTGAAGATGTTGACCGTATTCTTTATATTGACCCCGACACCGTTATTATTAATCCGTTGGATGAGTTATATAACATAGATTTCAAAGGCAATGTAATTGCTGCTGCTCCGCATACATACGGCGTTGTTGAGTCTGTTAATATTACACGACTCAATTTAAAAAGACGGAGCCGTTATGTTAACGCAGGTGTTATTATGATTGACGTTAACGCCTGGCGTAAGTTTACCTCAACACAAAAGCTTATTAAGTTTGTTGCAGATAATATCCGCAAGCTTAAATTAAGCGACCAGGACGCAATTAATATGTTCTTTCAGGGCAAAATACTTGTTCTTGACGAGCGCAGGTACAACCTTGATGAAAAAACCTATTCACACTTTAAAGCATTCAGAAAAATAAGTATGGATTGGGTTAACAAAAATACAGTTATTGTTCACTTTAACGGCAGAAAAAAGCCTTGGACCGAAGAAGAGTACAAGGGGAAGCTTGGTGTATATTTTGAAAAATATCGTTGAACGGCTTAAGAAGCTTCCTAAAAGGGAAGAGTCCAGAGCGATTCGCACACAAAGAATTATTGCGCTGTGCGTTATTTTAGCAATAGGCATTGCGTTTTTAGTTTCTTATATCAAATACGGCAATTATCTTTATAACTTGTTCTGTAATAAAGAAAATCTTCAGGCCTTTCTGGCACAATTCGGCGGCTTTGACAAGGTTGTGTTTGTTGCCATAAGAGCGTTCCAGACGGTTGTTAAAATAATACCTGCCGAGCCGTTGGAGCTTGCAGCAGGTGCCTTTTACGGCGTTATTCCGGGAATGTTATACTGCTTGCTCGGTTCATTTATCGGTACGCTTATCATTGTTTTAATAACAAAAAAAATAGGTCGGAAGGTTATTGACTTGTTTGTACCTATTGATGTTATTGATAATTTTGCAATATTCAGAAATAAAAAAAGAATGTATGCAACATTGTTTTTTATTTATATAATTCCCAGCTCACCAAAGGATTTGCTTGTATATGCAGCATCTCTTTCAGATATTAAACTCGGAAAATTCCTTTTAATTACCACAATCGCAAGAATTCCGAATATTATAATATCTACGTGGTGCGGTGCCGAATTTATTAACGGCAATTATAAAGAATCAATAATAATATTTGCCGCATCTGTTGTTTTGGCAATTTCCTTATCATTGGTTTATAAAAAGTTCTCTAAAAAGGACGTTTAGAAAGGTTTTTCCTTATGGCTTTAGCTAAATCAAAGGGAGAAAAGGTTGATTATTGGAAGCTTATACTTATAACCTTTACCTTTTCAGCTCTTTCTCCTGAATATATTGCTCCTGTGCTTCTTGCAGGCAGTTTAATATATACTCTTGTAAAAACCAAGGTGCAAAAGCTCAGTCTTTCACAATTCACAACAGGCTATGCATTTTTAATTTTTATTGGTTGGATGGTAATTGGTGCTTTTTATGCAAAGTCAATTACTTCGCCTTTAGTAAGCCTTGCTTTGTGGTTGTTTATGCTGTCAGGCTTATGGCTTTGCACTGTATGGATAGATACTGAAGAAAAAATTGAAAAGATTATTTACGGCGGTTCCTTTGCTGCAGGCGTAAACGGTTTTATTGCAATTATTCAGGCTATTGCACGTACTCTTTTCGGAAGAGATAATGCATCAATAATCAACCCAATCTGGCGTATTCTTGATATTGGCTTTGAAAAAATTGTAAGCATTCTTCCTGAATTTATTCAGAGCAGGCTACCAAAAACACAGTTCAGAATTTACCCTGACAGGTCATGCGGTACCTTTTCGAATCCGTTGTTTCTTGCAACGTTTCTTGTTGCAATGCTTCCGTTTACATTCTATTGTCTTTTAAATGCAAAAACAAAAAGGCAGAAAATTTTTGGTCTTATTTGTGTTGCTCTCAACTTAGGCGGTGTAGGTACAACGCTTTCAAGAGGTCCGTATATTGTTACTGTTGCGGTTCTTGTGCTTCTGCTTATTTACGGCGGTAAAAAGGCATTGCAGGTGTTGGGTGTTGGTGCGGCAGGCGGTGCAACAATCCTTATTTTCTTCAGAGAGATTATTGTTAACAGGCTCCTTACCTTAGGTAGCACAACGGATAAATCAGTTAAATCCCGTAAGCTTATTCTCAACGCACTTTCAGAAAAAATTCCTGATAAATTTGTGTTTGGTTACGGTACAGGCTTTGACTCTGTAAGAAGTATTTTGCATAATGAATATAAAATTATGCAGCCTCACGCTCACAACATTATACTTGAAATACAAATGGAAAACGGCATTATCGGTGTTGTTCTTTTCCTTATGGCGTGTTGTGTATTTGCATACAAGATTGTTCGTCTTTTTGTAAAGGGCGGCTCTGCACGAAACCTTGCAATTACATTTGGGGCATCAATTATTGCAATGTGTATGTGCGGTATGACAGACTGCATATTCTACGGTCTTAAGCCACTTCAGTACTTTATGCTTATAATCGGTTTAACTCAGGCAGCATCAAACATTTTCTTAAAGGATGAGCCGGTCTTTGTTCCGGTTAAAATGTTATTTAAAAAATTCAATAAAGAATCTGATTCCGTTAAAGAAAAAGAAGAAGCAAGGGTATGATTTTTACCCTTGCTTTTTTGTTTTGTAATCTTGATTATTATACCATTTTATTGTACAATGTTTTTATATAAAATTACGGAGTTGAAACAATGTTAAAAGATAAAATTGAGTCCATTCTTCCACTTGTGCAAAAGCCTGCAAGGTACACAGGCGGTGAATTAAATTCTGTTGTTAAAAATAAAGAAAATGTAGACGTTCGTTTTGCATTCTGTTTCCCTGATACTTACGAAATAGGTATGAGTCACCTGGGAATGAAAATATTATACAGCTTAATAAATTCTGTTGATAATTATTGGTGTGAAAGAGTTTTTGCTCCTGATACTGATATGGAAGAAATTATGCGACGTGAAAATATTCCGCTTTTTGCTCTTGAAAGCAGAGATTCTCTCAGGGAATTTGACGTTGTAGGCTTCACATTACAGTACGAATTATCCTTTACAAACGTACTTAATATGCTTAATTTAGCAGGTATCCCGTTACGTAGTAAGGACCGTGGTGACGATTTGTCAACACCAATTATTATTGCAGGCGGTCCGTGTGTATGTAACCCTGAGCCACTTGCAGATTTTATAGATGTTTTTGAAATCGGTGAAGGCGAAGAGATGATGCTCGAATTCCTTCAGCTTCTTGAAGAGTCAAAAAAAGAGGGAATTTCAAGGCAGGAATTTTTAATAAGAGCAAGCAAAATTGAAGGCTTGTACGTACCTTCGCTTTATAACGTTTCTTATAACGATGACGGTACCATTAAAGCAGTTGAAGCACAAAAAGGTGCTCCTGCCGTTGTAAACAAAAGGGTAGTAAGTGACCTTGATAAAATCTTTTATCCCGAAAAATTTGTTGTACCCTTTGTTGAGGTTGTTCACGACAGAGTTGTTCACGAAATTTTCCGCGGTTGTATACGTGGCTGCAGATTCTGTCAGGCAGGCTTCTGGTACAGACCCATACGTGAAAAATGCGTTGAAACAATCAGTAAGCAAAGCAAGCGTCTTGCTTGCACAAGCGGTTACGATGAGCTTTCTCTTTGCTCTTTGTCAACAAGCGATTACAGTAAAATAACAGAGCTTTTAGAAGAGCTTCTTGGCTGGACTATTCCTGATAAAATCAACGTGTCCTTGCCGTCACTTCGTATAGATAATTTTTCAGATGAGCTTAAAGAAAAGCTTGCTCTTGTAAGGCGTTCAGGCTTAACATTTGCTGCAGAAGCAGGCACACAACGTCTTCGCGACGTTATAAATAAAAATATAAGTGAAGATGAAATTCTTTCAACCTGTCGCAAAGCCTTTATGGGCGGATGGACTGCAGTTAAGCTTTATTTTATGATTGGTCTTCCCACAGAAACAGATGAAGATGTTATTGGTATCAATCAACTATCACAAAAGGTTGTTAATGAGTTTTATACTAACCCTGATAAGCCAAAGGGCAAGGGCTGTACAGTAAGTGCAGGCGTATCATCCTTTGTTCCCAAGCCTTGCACACCGTTCCAATGGGCTCCTATGGATACAAAAGAAGAACTTGAACGTAAACAAAAATTACTTCTTGAAACCTGCACAACCAAGAAAATTACCTTCCGTTTTCACGATACTGAGCTTACCTTCCTTGAAGGTGTTTTTGCCCGTGGCGACAGAAGACTTTGCGACGTTATTGAGGCTGCTTACCGTAACGGATGCACCTTTGACAGTTGGGACGATAAAATTAATCTTGAGGGCTGGAAAAAGGCTTTTGAGGATACAAAAACAGATACTTCATTCTACGTAAACAGAGAAAGAAGCTATGATGAAATTCTGCCTTGGGACCACATCAACTCAGGTATTACAAAGGCTTTTCTTGTAAAAGAATATGAAAAAGCTAAAAAAGCCGAAACAACACAAAACTGCCGTCAGCAATGTGCAGGCTGTGGCTCAAACAAATTAAACGGAGGTAAATGCGATGCGCTCAGTCAGAATATGGTTTAATAAAAAAGATACCGCAAAGTATATATCTCATCTTGATATGACCAGGTGTATGACAAGAGCGTTCCGCAGAACAGATATTCCTCTTTGGTACACAGAGGGCTTTAACCCTCATCCGTACCTTGTATTTGGTCTTTCATTGCCTTTAGGTGTTGAGGCTCTCAGGGAACCGCTTGATATACGCCTTAATGACGATAATTATCCTTTAGAAAGGGTAGTTGAGCAGTTAAATTCTGTTATGGTTCCGGGTATGGAATTTTTAGAAATCCGCGAGCCTGTAAATAAGCCTCTTGAAATTTTCAAAGGTGAATACAGCGTTGAAATTCCATCACAGGAGCCAAAAGCACTTTGCGAAAAATTAAAGGATATTGTTGAAAATCAAACAATCACCTTTGAGAAAAAAACAAAGAAAAAAACTTTTAAAACAATAAACGTAAGTGAGCATATTACAGATTTCAGGGCGGTTTACCACGACGATAAGGTTAATTTATATTTTAAATTGCCTGCAGGTAACGATTTTACAATTAACCCTGTAAGCTTTTGCAATAAGCTTTTTGAAATGGCAGGCGAAGAAAATATTCTTCACCGTATAACACGCCACAAGCTTCTTATGAAAGATGGCTCCGAGTTTGTATAATTAACCCTTCGCTTTCATAAAATTTACAGGTGATTTATTTGAAAAAGTTATATTTACTTGTAGTTTTATTGGTCGTTTGCGGTATTGTTTTTTCTTCAATGGTTTATACCCATGAAGGCAAAGAAGCTCGCTCTGCCGGTGCTCCTGCTCAAAAAGCTTTTCCTGTTATTATAATAGATGCAGGTCACGGCGGTTTTGACGGTGGTGCTTCAGACAGTACAGGTTACCCCGAAAAGCATATTAATTTAAACATTGCCTTGTTTCTTCAAAAGCAGCTTACTCTTATGGGCTTTGATACGATTCTTACAAGAGACGGTGATATTTCATTAGAGGATTCAAGTGCAAAAACCATACGGCAAAAGAAATCGTCAGATTTACATAACCGAATGAAAATTATGGAAAGTCAGGAGTCTGCTTTGTTTATTTGTGTTCATCAGAACACGTATTCTCAGGAAAAGTACAAGGGAATGCAAGTGTTTTATTCGCCCACGTTTTCAGAACAAAGCTCGCTCCTCGCACAATCAATTCAGGAAAATACAGTTAACCTTATTCAAAAAGATAACACAAGGCAAATAAAAGAATGCGGTACGTCCGTTTACCTTATTTACAACGCAGTTAAGCCTGCCTGCCTTGTAGAATGTGGTTTTTTATCAAACACACAGGAAGCTGAATTACTTAAAACAGATATTTACCAAAAACAAATTGCATTCGCAATTGCCGTTGGTATACAGGAATATTTATACAGAGGTTGATAAAATTGGCAAAAAACAAAACCGTTTTTGTTTGTAACCAATGCGGTTACGAATCTGCTAAATGGTACGGCAAATGTCCCGGATGCGGTGAATGGGATTCACTTAACGAGGAACAAATTATTACAGAGTCCGTAAAAAATGCAAAAAGTAAAATTTCAAAATATTCAAACATTGCTTTGCCACTTTCACAGATTGATTCCAGTATTGAATTACGTTACGATACAGGCGTTAAGGAGCTTAACCGTGTACTTGGTGGCGGTCTTGTTAAAGGCTCGCTTGTGCTTTTGTGCGGTGACCCCGGTATTGGTAAATCTACAATTCTTTTGCAGATTTGCGAAAAGATTTCCAAGGGCTTTTCCATACTCTACGTTTCAGGCGAGGAATCTGCTTACCAAATAAAAATGAGGGCAAAGCGCTTGGGCATCACTAACGAAAGTCTTAAAATACTTTGCGAAACAGATGCCGAGGTTGTTTGCGAATACGCACGTACAGAGAAGCCTGATATTGTTATTGTTGACTCTATTCAGACAATGAATATAACAGATGTTAATTCAACCTCAGGCAGTGTAACACAGGTAAGAGAATGTACAAATCTTTTTATGCGTACTGCTAAGCAGAACGATATTTCAATTATACTTGTGGGGCACGTAAATAAAGACGGTAATATTGCAGGCCCTAAGGTGCTTGAACATATTGTGGATACAGTTTTATATTTTGAAGGTGAGCGCAACTTAACATACAGAATTTTACGTGCCGCCAAAAACAGATTCGGCTCCACAAATGAAATAGGCGTTTTTGAAATGACAAGCAAAGGCCTTGTTGAAATAGAAAGCCCCTCATTAGCCATGATAAGTGGCAGACCTTTAAACGTATCAGGTACATGTGTAACGTGCCTTATAGAAGGCTCCAGACCTATTTTAGCAGAGGTTCAGGGTCTTGCAACAACCTCCGGCTTCGGTAATCCAAGAAGAATGTCGGCAGGCTTTGACTATAACAGAATGGTTATGCTTATTGCCATTCTTGAAAAACGTGCAGGTTATTTCCTGGGAAATATGGACTGCTACGTTAATATTGCAGGCGGTCTGCGTGCCGATGAACCTGCTTGCGATTTAGCAGTTGCATTATCTATTATTTCAAGCCTTAAGGACAGCATTATTAACAGCGAAACAATTGTTTTTGGTGAGGTTGGTCTGGCAGGCGAAATAAGAACAGTCAATAACTGTGAGCAAAGAATACGCGAAAGCGAAAGGCTTGGCTTTAAGCGTTGCATTATTCCGCGCCAGAATATTAAAAATCTGCCAAAGGGCGAGTTCAAATCAATTGAAATTATCGGCGTAAGGAATATACGCGAGGCATTTGAAGCCGCAATAGATTAATATGAATACGTTAAAAAACTGCCTTGTTGGTGAAAAATACAAGGATGTTATTGCGGAGCTCAGAGAATTAGGCTTTAATACGGTTTTGTTACCTGAGAATAAGCAATTAGAAGAAGAGGTCAATAACCACGCCGATATTTTAACCTTCAGGTATAACTCAGATTTATTTATTTGTAGCGATATAGCAGGGGAATTAATATATAATTTTACAGGCTATACCGTACAAGCAGTGCAGGGCATAAGGTCACCGTATCCCTTTGATTGCAAGCTAAACGTAGCCGTTTTAGGTGACAAGCTGATTTGTAACACAAGGTCTATTGCACCACAGCTTACCACCTTTGCAGAAAGTAATAATCTTAAAATTGTTCACACAAATCAAGGCTATACAAAATGTAGCTTGTGCATAGTTTCAGATAATGCAGTTATTACAGAAGATTCCCAACTCTCCTCTTTGTTAAAAAATTATCAAATTAACGTTTTAGAGATTACAAAGGGCCACGTAAGCCTTTCTGATAAGCACTATGGGTTTATTGGCGGTGCCGGTGTTTTGCTCTCAAAAACTAAAATGTACTTTAACGGAGATATAACAAAGCATCCCGATTATAACAAAATTATACAGTTTTTAAGTAATTACGGCGTTGAACCTGTATTCAATAAAAACCGTCCGTTAACAGATTTTGGCGGATTTGTTTTAATATAAGTCATCTGATAGAAATTTTTAAAATGACCAAAACATCATTTCAAAAAAACTGAGAGGATGAAATTTTTTTGAAAAATCTGAATTTTACTCTTTTTTGATTTTTTTAAAAAATAGCATCCAATGGAAATTTTTGAAATGAGTAAAGTATCGTTTCAAAAAAACTGAGTCGATGAGAAAGGAAATTATTTTTATGAAAAATCCTGAAAAGAACGCTGCAGCAAAGCTTGGCTACACAATTACAATGGTTGTGGTTACAACTGCAATATTTATATGTATGAAAAAATATAAGGATAAATAATTAATACATAAATTATATTTAAAAGAATTAATAAACTTTAATTAAACTGATTAAATAAATATTTCAGATTATAACGAAAATTATAACGTCTT
The DNA here is from genome assembly GCA_045603625.1 of Acutalibacteraceae bacterium. Taxonomy (GTDB): domain Bacteria; phylum Bacillota; class Clostridia; order Oscillospirales; family Acutalibacteraceae; genus DTU089. Next base: position 9,427 of record JAZUMM010000053.1, read on the forward strand.
TGATACAATTAAACTTATATAAAGCCTTAAATAAAGGCACATAGTTATTCGGTTGCGCCAATACAAGCCTTATAGCCGAGTACAATATTATAAGGAGTACAATATTATAAGTAAATAACACCGCAAACACCATTTTACCAAAAAACTCACACCCCCGACTTATACAAAACTTTAATTTTGTATAAGTGAATATATAGGAAAGCGGATAGGTTGATTTTTTGGTTTTGCTTCTTCCCTTTGGTTAATTGTGCTTAAATCAGCTTTTTTGCACTTATATATTTAGTGTGTAATCGTTTGATTTATTTGCTTTTATTTGCTTTAGCTATATTTGTTTTCATTTAACTTAGTGTTTT
>JAZUMM010000054.1:0-27681 GCA_045603625.1 Acutalibacteraceae bacterium
TCCGACAATAGGCGTTGCCAATGATATTATTAAAGATATTATTTACTATGCTCAGCCTACCGAGGTTACAATAAATAATATTATTGATAAGGTTGCAGTTTCGTTCGGAGTTTCTGCAGACGATATACGCTCTGAAAAGAAAAAAGCAGAAATTTCCAATGCAAGGCAATTTGCAATGTATATTATGCGTGAGGTTACAAACCTTACCTTTGAAGAAATAGGTGAACAATTCGGCGGTAAAAAACACTCAACTGTTATTTATTCAATAGAAGCTGCCGAAAGTAAAATGGAAGATAATCCACAGCTTAAAAATTCAGTATACGATATTCTTAAAAGTATCAAGGATGAAAGAAACGAATAAATTATAATGTAATTTCATAAAATTTTATTTTAATTTATAAAAATAAAGTAAAAGTTTTCTACTTTTTGAACACCGTTGTTTAAAAAGTTATGAACAATATAAACATCGTCTTTTTAAGGGCATATTTTACTGACATTATTTAACATTTTTACTACAAATAAAAAAGTACGGTCAAACCCTTTAAAATAGCCATATTTTTTACGTTTCTACAATTTGACAGTTACTACTACTGCTACTGTTTAATTAATTATTATTTCACAAAAAATCAAAATTATTCTCACTTTGGAGGTATACTTATGAAATTTACTTGTAACACATCTGTTTTTGCAGAAGCTTGTAATATAGTTCAAAGAGGCGTTCCGCAAAAAAGTACAATTCCATCAACTGAAGGTATTTTCATCCAAGCAAAAAATTCAAAGCTTGCTCTTACAGGTTATGACCTTGAAGTAGGTATCACAACATCAATTGACTGTTCTATTGAACAAGAAGGCAGCATTGTTTTAAATGCACGTCTTCTTTGCGATATTTTACGCCGTCTTCCTGCAGCTACAGTAACAATTAACGTAGATAGCCACAATCTTTGCAAAATTAAATCAGGCGAATCAGAATTTTCACTTGTTGGTATACCTGCAAACGATTATCCTGAGCTTCCTACTGTTTCAGGCGGTCTTCCCTTTGCACTTAAACAAAAAATTCTTCGTGAAATGGTTAAACAAACAATTTTTGCAGTTGCAGTTCAGGATATTAAGCCTGTTCACAAGGGTATTAAATTTGAGGTTGAAAACAATAATCTTCGCCTTATTTCCTGCGACGGATTCCGTCTTGCAATCAGAAACGAAGCAATTGATTATGCAGGCGAGGATATGACCTTTGTTGTTCCTGCAAAAACACTTGCAGAGGTTTGCAAGCTTGCAGATGATGACGAACAAAACGTAACCTTCTCTATCGGTAAAAAATTCATTCTTTTTGAGGTTGGTAATTACAGAATTATCTCCCGTCTTTTAGAAGGTGAATTTTTCAATTATAAAAATGCAATCCCTGCAGAAAGCTCAACAAAAGCAAGAGTAAACCTTAAGCTTATATTAGATAGTGTTGAAAGAACATCTCTTCTTATTACAAGTAAAATAAAGAGCCCTGTACGTTGTGTTTTTGATGAAAATACAATTAAAATTTCCAGTGCAACTGCTCTTGGTGCCGCTAACGATAAAATTCCTGCATCAATTGAAGGTAAACGTGTGGAAATTGGTTTCAACAACACATATTTAACAGATTGCCTTAAAACTGTTGATGTTGATGAAGTTTCAATTGAGCTTTCAAGCCCTGTTTCACCAATAATTATTAAACCTATTGAAGGCGATAGCTTTATTTTCCTTATAATTCCTATGAGACTTAAAAATGAAAATATAGTTTAATAAAATATTCTACATTTTTAAGAAAGAATGTTCAAAAATGAAAATAAAATTAAAACCTATACAAAAAGAACAAGTAGATTTTGAATTAAAAAGTGAATATATAAGACTTGATGACCTTTTAAAAAATGTTTCTGTTGTTAATACAGGCGGTCATGCAAAAATTGTTATTCAGAATGGTGAAGTAAAAGTAAATAACGAGGTATGCACCATGCGAGGCAAAAAGCTTCGTGCAGGTGATTCTGTTGAATTTGAAAGAGTAATTTATAATGTAAAATAAATTAAAACGGAGGGTAAAATGAAAATTAATTCTATTGAATTAAATAATTTTAGAAATTTATCCTCCGTGCATCTTTCAGCAGAAAGTGGAGTTAACGTTATTTACGGTGAAAATGCTCAGGGTAAAACAAATATTATTGAGGGAATATGGCTTTTTACAGGACTTAAAAGCTTCAGAGGCTCAAAAGATAACGAATTAATTAAATTTGATGAAGAATTTGCAAAAATTTCTCTTGATTTTGAAGATAGTGTAAGAAATAAAAAGTGCGACATTATTATTTCGGATAAAAAGAAAAATATTTTTTTAAACCAGGTTCCTTTAAAATCTACAGGGGAATTGATGGGAAATTTTTATGCAGTTATTTTTTCACCTAATCATCTTTCATTAATAAAAGATGGGCCCGGCGAAAGAAGAAAATTTCTTGATACTGCTCTTTGTCAGCTTAAGCCTTCTTACGTACAAGCTCTTGGTTGTTATAAAAAAACTCTGGTTCAGCGAAATGCCTTATTAAAAGATATTTATATGAATTCTGAGCTTTATGATGTTCTGGATGCTTATGATGAGCAGTTGGCAAAATATTCTTCCTATATTATTAAAGAGAGAATTAAATATATTAAAATTCTTTCTGATTACAGCAAGGAAATTTATTCAGGTATTTCAGAAAGAAAAGAAGAAATGAATATTAAATATTCATTTTTACAAAATACAGATGAAAATATTTCAATAGAAGATATTTATAATCTTCAAAAAGAAAAAATTAAAGAAACCCGAAAAGAAGATATTTTAAATAAAACAACTTCTGTGGGTCCTCATCGTGATGATATTGAAATTTTAATAAATAATATAAATTCCCGTGCTTTTGGCTCTCAGGGTCAGCAACGCTCTTGTGCGCTGGCTTTAAAATTAGGGGAAAGTGAAATAATAAAAAAAGTTACAGGTGAAACTCCTGTTGCATTGTTAGATGACGTAATGAGTGAGCTTGATGAAAAACGTCAGAATTATATATTGAATCATATTAAAGACAGGCAGGTTTTTCTTACTTGTTGTGACCCTTCACAGGTATTACGTCTTTGGGAAGGTAAGTCTTTCCTTATAAAAGGAGGAGAGATTGTATAATGTTTATACATATTGGTCATGATACAGTAATTATAGATAAAGAAATAATAGGAATTTTTGATATGGAAAATACAACTGTTATGAAAAAAACAGTAGATTTTCTAAATTCTGCAGAAAAATTAAAGCAAGTAAGGAACGTTGCTCCTTACGAATTACCAAAATCCTTTATAGTATGTGAAGAACCAAGCGGAAAGGTAATTTATATTTCACCTGTTTCCGTTGGTACCATATTAAAAAGAATAGAAAATGCTAAAAAAGCAATTTTTTAAGTTGTAAATAATTAATTTGAAATATATATTTTAAATTTTTTACGGAGGTCAGTATTTTGGACGAAATTATTAAAACTCAAGAAGAACTTTTAGAAGAAGAGCGTGAAAATAACGTTATTCTTGATGAAAGTGCAGAAATTGACACAGTTGTAACCGAAAAATACGATGCAAGTGCCATTCAAGTTCTTGAAGGTCTTGAAGCTGTAAGAAAAAGACCGGGTATGTACATAGGCTCAACAGGTCCTAAGGGTCTTCATCACCTTGTTTATGAAATTGTAGATAACTCAATAGACGAGGCGTGAGCAGGCTTTTGTACACATATTGAGGTTGAAATTTTACCGGGAGATATTATAACAGTACGCGATAACGGTCGTGGTATTCCTGTTGGTATTAATGAGCAGCAGGGTCTTCCTGCAGTTACTGTTGTTCTTACAGTTCTTCACGCCGGTGGTAAGTTCGGCGGTAGCGGATATAAAGTATCAGGCGGTCTTCACGGTGTTGGTTCATCTGTTGTTAATGCTCTTTCAGAATGGTTTGAGGTTGAGGTTTCACAAGATGGTCACGTTCATTATCAAAGATTTGAAAGAGGTACACCAACCTGTGACCTTAAGGTAATTGGCGATACCGAAGAAACAGGAACACTTATCAGATTTAAAGCAGACCCTGAAATATTTACCGAAACAACTGTTTATGAATATGAAGTTCTTGAAAGAAGACTCCGTGAACAAGCATTCCTTAATGCAGGACTTTCTATTTCTCTTACAGATAAAAGAAATCCTGAAGAAATTATTGAACAGGTTCATTGTTATGAAGGAGGTATAAGCTCCTTTGTAGAATTTGAAACAAAAAAGAGGGGACTTACTGCTTTACACGAAAAACCAATACATTTTTCTGCAGTCAGTGGCGACAGAGAAGCAAATATTGCTCTTATGTATAATGACAGCTACAACGAGCTTCTTTTAAGCTTTGCCAATAATGTTCGTACCATTGATGGCGGTACACACGAAAATGGTTTTAAAACTGCTCTTACAAGGGTATTTAACGAATACGGAAGAAAATATAAGCTCCTTAAGGATAACGATAAAAATCTTTCAGGTGATGACGTAAGAGAAGGTCTTACTGCAGTTATCAGCGTTAAATTAACAGAGGCACAGTTTGAAGGACAAACTAAAGGTAAATTAGGAAATACTGATATTACTCCACTTGTTTCAAAATGTGTTTACGAAAAATTATCTACTTATTTTGAAGAAAATCCTGTAGATGCCAAGGCTATTTTCAGTAAAGCTCTTGATGCATCACGAGCAAGGGAAGCAGCACGTAAAGCAAGAGATAATGCAAGAAGAAAATCTGTGCTTGAAAGCAACTCTCTTCCGGGTAAGCTTGCAGACTGTATTGAAAAAGATTCTTCAAAAACAGAAATTTATATCGTCGAGGGTGACTCTGCGGGCGGTTCTGCAAAAGCAGGCCGGGACAGAATGATTCAGGCAATTCTTCCTCTTTGGGGTAAAATGCTTAACGTTGAAAAAGCAAGAGTTGATAAGGTTATCGGTAACGATAAGCTTACACCCGTTGTTCTTGCTCTCGGTACAGGTATTGGTGAAGAATTCGATATAAACAAGCTTCGTTACGATAAAATTATTATTATGGCCGATGCCGACGTTGACGGTGCTCACATCAGAACTCTTCTTCTTACCTTCTTCTTCAGGTATATGCCTGAGCTTATTAAACAAGGTCATATTTACCTTGCTCAGCCACCGCTTTTCAGACTCAGTAAGGGTCAGAAGCATCACTATGCATATTCTGATGAAGAACGCGATGAAATTATGAAGGAATTAGGTACAGGCTTCTCTATTCAGCGTTATAAAGGTCTTGGTGAAATGGACCCTATTCAGCTTTGGGATACAACAATGAACCCTGAAACAAGACTTATGTATCGCGTAACATTAGAGGATGCAGAAAAGGCAGACGAAACATTCTCAATTCTTATGGGTGACAAGGTTGAACCAAGAAGAGAATTTATTGAGAAAAACGCCAAGTATGTTAAGAATCTCGATATTTAACAAAATTTGACTATAATCATTTCAATGAGTGAAGTGCAGAATTGTAATTGTAAAATTTGATTTTGCTGAGAGCCTATAAAAAGGCTTTTTCAAAACAAAAATGTTTTGAAAACTACAATCATTAAAATTCTAAAGTGAGGAAAAATAAATGGACGAAATGAATATGGAAAATACGGGCGTTACTCAGGGCGTAAACAATCTTCCTGACCCGTATGCAAACCAGAAAATTATAAATATTGACATTAATAAAGAGGTAAGAACTGCTTTCCTTGATTATTCAATGTCTGTTATTACATCTCGTGCTCTTCCGGATGTAAGAGACGGTCTTAAGCCTGTTCACAGACGTATTCTTTACACTATGTATGAGAATAATCTTACTCCTGATAAAGCATACCGTAAGTGTGCCGATACAGTCGGCTCCGTGCTCGGTCGTTACCATCCTCATGGTGACGCATCTGTTTACGATGCAATGGTTCGTCTTGCACAGGATTTCTCAATGAGATATATGCTTGTTGACGGTCACGGTAACTTCGGTTCTGTTGACGGTGACCCACCGGCTGCTTACCGTTATACTGAGTCACGAATGAGCAAAATGTCTCTTGAAATGCTTACTGATATTGAAAAAAATACAGTAGATTTTGTTCCTAACTACGATGACCGTCTTAAAGAGCCAACAGTTTTACCTTCAAGATTCCCGAACCTTCTTGTTAACGGTTCACAGGGTATTGCCGTTGGTATGGCAACAAATATTCCGCCACATAACTTAGGTGAGGTTTGTTCTGCCATTGAATGTCTTATTGATAATCCGGATGCAGAGCTTGAGGACCTTATGGAGCATATTAAGGGACCTGACTTTCCAACAGGCGGTATTATAATGGGTAGGTCTGCTATTCGTGCGGCATACGCAACAGGCAGAGCAAAAATTATTGTACGTGCAAAATGTGAAATTGTTGAGGGTAAAAACGGCAGATACAAAATTATTGTAACTGAAATTCCTTATATGGTTAACAAGGCACGCCTTATTGAATCAATTGCAGACCTTGTTAAAGATAAAAGAGTTGAAGGTATTGCTGATATTAACGACTATTCTTCAGATAAAACAGGTATGCATATTGAAATTGACATCAAGCGCGATGCCAATGCTCAGGTTGTGCTTAATAAGTTGTTCTCATATACACAGCTTCAATCAACCTGTGGTACAATTCTTCTTGCACTTGTTAACGGTGAGCCTAAAATTCTTACTCTTAAAGAAATTCTTCAGCATTACATTGACCACCAATGTAACGTTATTGTAAGAAGAACACAGTTTGACCTTAAAAAAGCACAGGACCGTGCTCATATTCTTGACGGTCTTGCAAAAGCAATTGATATTGTCGACGAAATTATTGCAACAATCCGTGCTTGTAAAGGCGGACAAGCAGAAGCAAAAGCTGCCATTATGGAAAAATTTGATTTTGATGAACCTCAGGCAGCAGCTATTGTAGCTTTCCGTTTAGGTCAGTTGGCAGGTCTTGAAATTCTTAAAATTACAAATGAGCTTAATGAATTAAAAGAAAAAATTAAAGATTATGAAGAAATTCTTGCTTCTCATGAAAGAGTTTTGGGTCTTGTAAAAGAAGAGTTAAGCGCAATCAGTAATAAATTTTCTGATAAGAGAAGAACTGCTATTGAAAACGTAAGCGGTGAGGTTGATATTGAGGACCTTATTCCTGAAGAAACTTGTGTATATACATATACAAATATGGGTTATATCAAGCGTCAGCCTGTTGAATTTTTCTCAATTCAGAACAGAGGCGGTCGCGGTGTTAAGGGTATGACACGCCGTGAGGATGACTATGCAGAAACAATGTTTGTTGCATCTTCACACGATGTTATTATGTTCTACACAACACGAGGCAGAGCATATCGTCTTAAAGGATATGAAATTCCTGAAGGAAGCAAAACAAGTAAGGGTACAAATATTGTTAATATTCTTCCTCTTGAAAATGGCGAAAAGGTTTCCGCAATGATTCAGGTTCCTAAGGAAGATGAGGGAATGTACCTTTGTATGGCAACTCGTAAGGGTCTTATTAAGCGTTCATCTCTTGACATTTTCAGAAATACAAGAAGAAACGGTATTATTGCAGTTACACTTCGTGAGGATGATGAGCTTGCCTGGGTTAAGCTTACATCAGGTAACGATGATTTACTTGTTGCTACAAAGAAGGGTATGTGCATACGCTTTAATGAAAACGATGCTCGTCCTCTTGGCAGAGCAGCAAGCGGTGTTAAAGCAATTACACTTTCTGAAGGTGACGAGGTTATTGGTATGACTGTTATGAAAGAAGATGGGAAGCTTCTTACAGTCAGCGAAACAGGCTACGGCAGAATCAGTGAAAACAATAACTATCGTATTCAGTCAAGAGGCGGTAAGGGTCTTAAGAACTATCACGTTGCAAAATACGGTGATGTTGCTGCCATAAGCGAAATTACTGAGGATGATGATATTATTCTTATTTCTCAGGATGGTATTATTATCAGAATTCCTGCAAGTGCAGTAAGACTTTGTGCAAGACCTTCAAAGGGCGTTAAGGTTATGAAATTAGGTGAAGGTGATAAGGTTGTTACACTTTCAACTACTGAGCATGACGAAAATGAGGTAAATGGAGAAGTAGAGGATGATGGTTCTGCAAACGAAGGAGCAGGTGACACATCAGGTGATAACCCTGATACTCCTTTAGTTGAAGATGCAGAAGAAACTATTGAAGCTTCGGAGGAATAATTTACTATGTCAAAAGATAATAATCATAACGATAATATGCAGGATTATCTTGATTTGTTGCAGGAAATTTCTGAAAAGGAAAATTCGGAAGAAACAAAAGATATTACAAATCAGGAAATCGCAGATATTGTAGATGAAGATTTTTTTGATGATTATAAAATAGAAGAAGAAAATGGCGAAGATATATCATCATTTTTTGAAGGAAAAAAGGCTTCTGCTCCTCCGCTTGCTTCAAAAGAAGAGCAAAAAGAGGAAAAAAGTAAAAATATTTTTATTAAATTCAAAAAATGGTTTACAAAGCTTTCAAAACCTAAAAAAGCTATTTTTACAATTTTTGTTATTTTTCTTTGTTTAGTCATTATTCTGGTTAGTATTGCAGGTATTTTTATTAACCAAAAATTTAATATGATGGGCGGTAAGGTTAACCCCATTATTTATGATGATACTATTTACGAAGACGTTGATATTGGCGATATTCAGATAGATATCGGCTCTGAGGGCTTTAAGCAGTCGCTTATTGACTGGGCAACAAACGGTAACGACAGGCATATGTACAGTAAAAACGTTATTAACGTTCTTCTTATTGGTGCAGATAGCAGAAGCGGTCAGAATGAAGGTAATACCGACGTTATGATGCTTGTTTCTGTTAACAAAAAAGCAAAAACTGTAAAAATGATTTCATTTTTACGCGATAGTTATTTGTATATTGAAGGTAAAAAGTTCAATACCTGCACTAAATTAAATGCGGCATTTTCTATGGGTGGCCCTGAATGTCTTATTCAGACAATTGAAAATAACTTTAAAATAACCATAGATAATTATGTTATGGTTAATTTTGAGTCCTTTAAGGATATTGTTGATGCCATGGGCGGTATTACGGTAGACGTTAAGGATTACGAGGCAAGAGAGGTTGAAAGCTACTTCGGTTTTTCTATGCCGCGTGGTGATAACGTTTTACTTACCGGTGAGCAGGCGCTTGCCTTCTGCCGTATCAGAAAATGTGATGCTGACGGTGACGTTAGCCGTACACGTCGTCAAAGACAGGTTATTGACAGTATGATGGACAGAGTCAAAAATTCTACGGTAGCAGAGCTTAATAAATATATTGATGTTCTTCTTCCGCATGTAGCAACAGGCTACTCTGAATCCGAAATTCTTTCCTTGGGACTTTCTGCTATTACAGGCGGATGGGCAAAATATGAAAGAACACAGCTTTCAATGCCTATTACTGCTTATGATTCTGACCGTAAATGTGCAGTTTCAGGCAATGCAAATATGTGGATTTGGGTTGTGGATTACGAAAAGGCAGCCTATGAGGTTCAGATGGAAATTTACGGTGAATCAAATATTACTCTTAAAAATGACCGTATTTCAATTATAGACATTTATAATGGTGTTGATTATTCAAGCGGTTCAGGTAATTCAGGTAATTCGGGTAACTCAGGTAACTCAGGCGGAAATGCAAATAACGGAACAACAGAGGTTATTACAACTGTTCCGTCTAGCACAGTTCCGCAGTCAACAGAGCCTGAAATAACACTTCCGCCTGTTACGGGTGATGTTCCGTTTATTCCTGAGGATACAACAGACGAAACACAGGTTGATACATCTGATAATTCTGAGCCTGTTTCAGAAACAACAGGCTCCGAAACAAACGTTGATGCCACAATACCGCAATCAACGGCACCTGTAACTCAGCCGGAAACAACTCAACCGGTTGTTGCGGAGAACAACGTATGAAAAAACAAAAAGAATACGTAAAAAAAAGAAGAAGCTATTTTGGCTTTGCACGTTATTATCCCGGCAGAACAAATTCAAAAAAATACGGTCTTGGTGATAACAGTATTGAAAGAAAAAGGGAATTCAGCAGAAGATTACTTATTGTATTGCTTTTAATTTTACTTTTTATAATTTCATTTGTTGTTACATCAGTTTGTTTAAATATTTCGGAAATTATTCCATAAAAAAAGAAGACTCATTGAGTCTTCTTTTTTTATGTCGTAGTCATAAGTGTGAGGGATGTATATATTATATTTCTTCCTTACTTTCAATGCATATTTCTTCTGCTTTTTGTTGTGCATTTATAAGTATGTTTTTTATTATTTCTGTGTCGTTTTCCTCAAGTGCGGATGTTATGGAATTAAATAATAACAAATACATTTCTTTATACATAATTATAAAACCTCCGTATATACCATATTGGGATATTTAGATTATACCGAGATGGTATAATTTAGTCACGGTGATTTTATGAGACTTAATGAGCTTCGTACGGAGAAAAATATAACACAGTTTAAGCTTGCTATGGATTTGGGAATGAATCAAAATGCTATAAGCAGGTATGAAACAGGTGAGCGAGAGGCAGATTACAAAACACTTATAGCCCTTGCAGATTATTTTAACGTATCAATAGATTACCTTTTAGAAAGAACAGATAAAAAATAATGCAATATAAAAAAGAATCTGTAAAAACAAAAGTTTTTACAGATTCTTTTATTTTTTTTATAATTCTTAGTCGTCGCAACCGCAATCGCAGTCTGAACCGCAATCACAATCACATTCGCAGTCGTTGAAGTCAATGTCTAATTCAAGCTTTTCGCCACAACCCGGACATTCAATAACTTCTTCATCAAGCATATCGTCATCAAGAAGAATTTCTTCGCCGCAAAGAGGACATTCAACCTCGTAAAGCTCATCGTCATCACAGCAGCAACAATCACAATCATCGTAATCGTCATCAAAATCTTCTTCAAAGATGTATTCTTCAAGCTCGTCAAGGTCCTCATCAATAGCATCAACAAGGTCTTCGCAAGCGCTAAGGTCCTCATCAATATCTGTAACTGTGAGTGCTAAATCTTCAAGAATATCAAACATAGCTTCAAAGATTTTTGCTTCTTTTGTATCTTTATCAAGGTCAAGACCTGCTGCAAGACCTTTGAGATATGCAACTTTTTCTGTAAGTGTCATTTTATAGACCTCCTGTTTATAATGTGTAACTCTCAGAATTATGCTCTTGAGAGGTATTCACCTGTTCTTGTGTCAATCTGAATAACTTCGCCTTCTTCAATGAAGAGAGGAACTTTAATTTCTGCACCTGTTTCAAGTACTGCAGGCTTTGTAGCGTTAGTAGCTGTGTTACCTGCAAAACCAGGGTCAGTTTTTGCAATAGCAAGGTTAACAAATGTTGGTGGTTCAACACCAAAAACGCTGCCTTTGTATGAAAGGATTTTACATACCATATTTTCTTTTACGAATTTAAAGTTGTCGCCAAGGTTTGCAGCATCAACAGGAACCATATCGTATGTTTCAGGGTCCATAAAGTAGTAAAGACCGCCATCCTCATATGAATATTCCATATCTTTTCTTTCAATGAAAGCAGTTGGGAATTTTTCTGTGGGGCTGAAAGTTTTTTCTGTAACACTTCCGTTAATTACGTCACGAATTTTTGTACGTACGAAAGCTGCACCTTTACCCGGTTTTACGTGTTGGAATTCGATAATAGAGTAAACTTTGCCATCCATTTCGAATGTAACGCCGTTTCTGAAATCGCCTGCTGTTACCATAAATAAATCCTCCGAAAAAATTAAATAATTTTTAATTTATTAATGTAATTTTATACTATAACCGCATTATTTTCAAGTGTTTTTGATAAATTAAGGGTTATTTATTCTTTTTCTGCCACTTTTAAGTTAATTCCAAGTTCATCAAGCTGAACATCATCAACCTTTGATGGACATTCGGTCATTGGCTCACTTGCATTCTGCACCTTCGGGAAAGCAATAACGTCACGGAGTGAATCTGCTTTAACAAGCTGCATAACAAGTCTGTCAAGGCCTATGCCCATACCACCGTGTGGCGGCGGACCGAATTTGAAGGCATCAAGAAGATAGCCGAATTTTTGTTGTGCCTCTTCATCAGAAAGACCTAAAAGCTTGAACATTCTGTCCTGAAGCTCAGGGTTAGTAATACGTATTGAGCCTGAAGAAAGCTCAATGCCGTTAAGTACAAGGTCATAAGCCTCTGCACGAACTGATGCCTTATCTGTTTCAAGGTAAGGAAGACATTCAGGAAGAGGAGAGGTGAAAGGATGGTGCATTGCAACAAACTGACCTGCATCCTCATCCCAGTCAAAGAACGGGAATTCAACAATCCAGAGAAGGTTAAAGCCATCGCCGATAATGTCAAGCTTTTTAGCAGCTTCATTACGAAGGGCACCGAGAACTGAAAGAACAGAGCTGTTTTTAGTATCGGCAACAATAAATACAACGTCGCCTTTTTCGGCGCCTGCTTTTTCAAGAATAGCCTGCATCTCTTCTTCGGTCATAAACTTTGCAAAGGAAGAAGCAATACCGTCATCTGTAAGGCGAATCCAGGCAAGACCCTTAGCGCCAATGCCCTTTGCAAATTCTGTAAGCTTATCTACCTCTTTACGAGTGTATGTTGTAACTGCATTTTTTGCAGTAATACCGCGGACTGAGCCGCCGCCTGCAACTGCGCCTGAAAATACAGAGAAGCCACAATCCTTAACAATGTCGGTAAGGTCAAAAATTTCCATACCGAAGCGTGTGTCAGGCTTGTCTGAGCCATAGCGCTCCATTGCTTCTTTATAAGTAAGGCGAGGAAGAGGAAGAGGAATATCTACACCAAGAGCTTCTTTAAATACTCTTGCAATGTAGCCTTCACCGATAGAAAGCACATCCTCCATTGTTACAAAAGACATTTCAAGGTCAATCTGTGTAAATTCAGGCTGACGGTCTGCACGCAAGTCTTCATCACGGAAGCAACGTGCAATTTGCATATATCTGTCAAAGCCTGCAACCATTGAAAGCTGTTTGTAAAGCTGTGGTGATTGAGGAAGAGCGTAGAAGGTACCCTGATGAATACGGCTTGGTACAAGGAAGTCTCTTGCGCCTTCAGGAGTTGACTTAATAAGCATTGGTGTTTCAATTTCAACAAAGCCGTTTTCGTCAAAATAGTCACGTGTGATTTTTGTTACCTTGTGACGGAAGAGAATGTTTTTTTGTAAGTCAGGTCTTCTAAGGTCAAGATACCTGTATTTAAGGCGTGTAAGCTCAGATGTCTGACAATTTTCAACAATATCAAAGGGAGGAGTTTCGCACTTTGAAAGAACTCGCAAATCCTTAACGTCAATCTCAACGTCACCTGTTGGAATTTCTGTATTTTTAGATGAGCGCTCGCGCACAACACCTTTTGCCATAAGAACATATTCACTTCTTACTGCAAATGCTTTTTCAAAAATTTCTTTATCTGTATTTTCATCAAAAGCAAGCTGAACGATGCCTGTTTTATCGCGTAAATCAACAAAAATAAGGGCACCAAGGTCGCGTTGCTTTGCAACCCAACCGCAAACGGGAACCTCTTCGCCGATGTTTTCTGCACGAAGGTCACCGCAGAAAATTGAGCGCTTAAGACCATTCATATTATCCATATATATACGTCCTTTCGGAATTTAATTATTGAACGTTAACCTCGTTTTTAACAAGGTACGAAATTGGGAAGCTTAAAAGACAAGCCGCAACAAGTCTTATAGCAGGGCTGACAAAATTCACAACAAGCGGTGAAATATCAGGATTAACTGAAGACAGAGTTTTTACTGTATCAGATGTGAGAATAGCACTGTCGGGAGTAAGCACCATACCTGCAGGTAAAATACCGCCTATACTTTCAGAAAATTTCTGAATAAGGAAGAAGCAAACAACCGTGAAAATAACTGCACCCAATTTTCCGAGTCGTGAAAATGGTGTAACGTTTGAAAGGGTAATGCCGAAGTATAAGCATTGCACAATAAGAAGAGATGAAACTGCAAGCGCAATGGAGATACTTATGCCGTAAAGGAAAATTGTTTTAAGTGAAGGAGCACCGAATAGCTCAAGAATAGAGTCTGCCGCTTCAACAGCCTCTTCGCCCATAAGGTCAACGGTATTTTTTGCTAAAAGAACAAAGGAAGCAATGAAAAGACCGAATGCAACGTATACCCAGATTAAGCCTGATATTGTTTTAGACCAGATAAGCTTACTTGTTTTTACAGGTAAGGTAAGTGTAAGGTAGCCTGTTTTGCTGAATAAGGTGCTTGAATAAATTTTTGCAACGGAAATAATTACAAAAACATAGGCAAATAACATAACAAAGCAAGCACATATACCTGTTAAAAGTACAGTTGTTTCTTTTTTTGAAAATAATGATACTGCTTCAAGACCTACAAAAGAGCAAACAATAATAAAAAACATAACGTAAACGGAATGAAATTGTGCTTTGAGGTCATTTTTCAGGAGTTTACCAAACATGTGTAAATACCTCCTTAAATATATCGTTAACGGATTTACCGTCTTTTGTTATTTCGGAAACCTTGTCATTTAAAAGAATAAGACCCTTGTCCATAAATACGGCGTGAGTAAATACCTCTTCTAAATCATTAATAAGGTGCGTAGAAATAAGAAGAGTAGATTTTTCTGCATAGTTTTTCATAATGAATTTAAGAATATTGCTACGTGTTGCAGGGTCAACGCCACCCATTGGCTCATCAAGCACGTATAATTGTGCGTTACGTGACATTGTGAGTGAAAGCAAAAGCTTTTCCTGCATACCCTTGGACATTGTTTTTGCCTTCTGGTTAGGGTCAAGCTCAAAATGCATAAGCATATCCAAAGCCTTTTCTTTGTCAAAGTCTGAAAAGAAGTCGTTAAAATAATCAATGGCATCAATATTACGCATCCAGTCGTGAACAAAGGTCTGCTCCGGAAGGTAAGCAGTAAATGCTTTTGTTTTTTCACCGGGCACCTCACCATTTATAAGAACCTTACCTGAATAATCGTGAATAAGGCCTGTAAGTATTTTCATAAGTGTGGATTTGCCACAACCGTTAGGGCCAAGAAGACCGATTATTTCATCTCTCGGAAGAGAAAAGCTTGTATCTTTAAAAACAACGTTTTTATTGTATGCTTTTGAAAGATTTTCAACAGTAATAATAGACAAAAATCAACGCCTCCGATATAAGACATACTTGTTTTACACGAAATTATACTATTATATATTTTACACTATAAGTATATTAATAGTCAAGAGAATATTAGGTGTTGAAAGGTGAAAATAAGAGATATATTTTTAGGTGTTTATAAATAAAAAGAAGCTCTCTGTATGAGAGCGTCTTTTAAAATTTAAAACTGAATTATGCAAAAAGGCCGCCAAAGAAGCTTGTGAAAGTGTCGAGAATAAGACTAACACCATATTCTACAAGAGAACCTTCAATAGAACCGAGAATTGCATTAAGGTCTGCACCTTCAAAAAGATTTGCAACAATACCTAAAATTGAGTCCATAACTTCGCCTCCTTTTTCAACTAAAAATAAATTACCATAATTATGCGAAAAAGTCAACAATTTTATATAGTTTACAAATAGTACATTGTTATTTTGTTTATTATTATGGCTTATTTAATATGGTGTTATGTGGTAAAATTGAATAAACATTGAAAAAGGAAGTGATTCAATGGGAAAAAGTGCAAAAACAAAAGATATTCCAAAGATTTCACAAAAACCGGAGTCAAACTACGTTGGCAAAAGTGAATTTATACTGTACCTTCTCGGTGTATTCTTTTACACTACAATGACGGGTATGGTAGGCGGTAACAGAAATGCCTATTTCGTAAACGTTTTGCGTCTGCCTGAAAATCAGGTTTCACTTTTTAATACGTTAACAGGTATTATACCTTTTGTGCTTAACTTTTTTATAGTTATGTACATTGACGGAAGAAAAATGAGCAAAGGCGGAAAGTTCCGTCCTATCGCAATGCTTGTTGTTGTGCCTATGGCTATTGTTATGATGCTTTCCTTCTGGGCACCTCCGGGTCTTTCAGGCTCTGTTCTTTTTATTTACATTATTACAATTGCAGTTTTGTGGTCTGTGCTTTGTACCTTTGGTAACTCAATTAATATGGTTGCAAACGTTATGACACCTAATTTAAAGGAACGTGATAAGGTTCTTTCGTTCCGTTCAATTTCTTCTGCTGTGGGTAACTCTGCACCTATTGTAATTCTTCTTGTTATTGGCCTTATATGGAGTAAGGATAATCCGGAGCTTGTTGAAAAGGTAACGGGTACAAGTATACGAAGTGTTGAAGGTCTTCAATATATAATTTCTGCTGCACTTTGCAGTGTTGTGGGAATTATTACGGTTCTTACAGGTATGAAAATTGTTCGTGAAAGAACAGTTTATTCTGCCGAAAAGAAAAATCCTCTTGAAGGCTTTTTAGATATCGTTAAAAATAAATACGCCTGGACAATCATTGTTTCTGAATTTTTAAAGAGCTTCCGCGGTATTGCAACCTTTATGGAAAGCTTTATTGCAATGGCAGTTCTTCGTGACGCTTCAAAAAAGATTCTTTTTGTTCTTCCTGTTGGTATAGGTACCGCAGTAGGTATGCTTGTTATTAACTTCCTTTTAAAGAAATTTGATGCAAGAAAGCTTTATATTGCCAGTGGTATTTATTCGCTTATTGCAAACTGCATTGCCTTTGGTGTAGGTTATGCTTACTTTACAACAGAAAAAGGTATATTGCAGATAGTATTTATTATTTTCTTGTTCCTTATAGGCTTACAGTTCGGTGCTTCAAACCTTCTTCCAAGTATGTTCCAGGCAGATGTGCTTGAAACAATTGAGCTTAAAACAGGTAAACGCTTTGATGCATCCTTCCCGTTTGTTATCGGTATAGGAACGCTTATAAGCGGTACCATTGCAAGCTCTGTTGCACCGCTTATACTTTACGGTGAAGGTTCAATTATTGGTTATATTCAGCCAACAGACCTTATGCCTAACCCTGAACAAAGCCTTGAAACAAAGGTTACCCTTCTTTTCTTCTATACAATTATGCACGGTATTATGATGTTCCTTGCAGGTGTGCCGTTCTTCTTCTATAAGCTTACAGGCAAAACAAAAGAAGATATTCACGAAAAGGTTCTTGACCAAAGGGCAAAATTAAAATAATATTGACAAATATTTACTATTGTGCTAGAGTGATGTTGTATTCCGTGTTAATACAATAAAAAATTACGAAAGGAGATGGACATAATGATGAAAATGTATAACAAAAACAAAAGTTATCCGGTTATTGTGTCCGCTTCCTGCTGACATATTGTCTTTTTGCATTTTATCCGGAGAGCTTACGGCTTTCCGGATTTTTTATTTGCAAATTAACCCGGGACAATGATGCAGGAAAAATTTTCGGATCCTCTCACCGAAAAGGACCATCCGGAGCAGTATAACTGATTTACGGAGGAAAAAATGAAAAAAGGAAAAAAGAAAGATTTTCAGTTTTTTAAAAACGTCTTTTATGCTTTAAAGGTTATAAGAGAATGTTCTCCGGGCTTAATGATGTGGAGAATTATTACACAGGTAACCTTTTGGTTTTTTACGGGCTTTGTTAAGGACGTTTTGTTTTTGAAGGTGCTTCTGGATTTAATAATAAAGGGCGGAACCTTTAAGGAATTCGTTTTTCTTATTATTTTATTTGTTGCTGCAGAAGGCATTTCAACGGGATTGAACTGTTTATCTGATTATTTCGTGGGCACAAAATGGAAATTGTTTTACAAAAATCTTAACGATAAAATTTTCAAAAAAGCAGTTTCTGTTGATATGGCGTGCTTTGAAAATCCCGAATTTTATGATAACTACAAAAGAGCAACCGAAATTATAACAGAGGACCACTTTGATTATTTTGCATGGCAGTTTGCAAATATTATTGCAGGTTCACTTACAGGAATTTTCCTTGTTGTTTATGTTGTTACCATTGACCCTAAAATTTTGTTGATTTTACTTCTGAGCGTTCTTGTTCTTCTTGCGGAAACAAAGAAAGGTAAAATTGATGTAAAAAAAGATAAAGAGATGACCATTCATAAAAGGTCTAAGGCATACGTTAAAAGAACTATTTATTTAAGGGAATTTGCCAAGGATTTAAGAACAAGTAACGTTTATGACGTTTTGCATACAAGGTACAAAAATGCAGTAGAAAAAAACAGGGAAATTATTAAGCGTTACGGTCCTAAAATTGCTTTTCTTGAAACGTCCTCAGGCTTTTTCGGTAAAGCATTGCCGGTGGCAATTACTTATGTTTATGCAGTTTACAGGTTTGCAGTTAAAAGAAATCTTCAGGTATCTGATTTTTCTGTAATAATGACTGCCATGAGTAACCTTAAGGATGTTTTTAACGATGTTGGTGAAGCTGTATCGGATGTACGCAGGGAATCAGATTATTTTAATAATCTTAAAAAGTTTATGGATTATGAATCAACCGTAACAGGCGGTAGCCTTATTGCTTCTGAGCCTGAGGTGATTGAGTTTAAAAACGTTTCATTTACGTATCCCGGTGCCAATAAGCCTTCATTAAAAAATCTTAATCTTACCATAAATAAAAATGAAACCATTGCAATCGTCGGTAAAAATGGTGCAGGCAAAACTACCTTTGTTAAGCTTCTGCTTAGGTTTTACGATGCAGATGAGGGTATTATTTTTTATAACGGTAAGGATATTCGCCTTTATGATATTGAATCCTTGCGAAAAAGACTTGCAACAGTTTTTCAGGATTACAAAACCTTTGCTCTTACCATAGAGGAAAACGTTTTGTGTAAGGAAATCACATCTCCCGAAGAAAGTGAAATTGTTAAAAAAGCACTTATTAACAGCGGTGCAATGAGCACCGTAAATAAGCTGCCTCAAAAGGAAAAAACTGTTCTTACAAGGGAATTTGATGAAAAGGGCACAGGTCTTTCCGGTGGTGAGCAACAAAAAGTTGCAACTGCCAGAATGTTTGCAAAGGATTTTAGTATTGCAATTCTTGATGAGCCGTCGTCGGCTCTTGACCCTATTGCAGAATATAAGATGTTTGAAAGTCTTGTAAGTGCAACAAAAAATAAAACAGTTATATATATTTCGCATCGTTTATCAAGTGCCGTTCTTTCAGATAAAATCTACGTTTTTGATGATGGTACGGTAACAGAATGCGGTACACACGAGCAATTAATGAAAAACGGCGGTAATTACTGCAGTATGTTCACTATGCAAGCCTCAAACTACAAGTCATCGGAAGGAGGCGAGGTTAGTGAATAAAAATAATAAAAAAGCAAAAGAAAAGGTTAAAATAATTTCCAATATTTTTTATATGCTGGGTCAGATGTTTAAAATATCACCCGTTCTTGTTGTGGGTGAAATTTTGCAGCATATTTTCAGCACTCTGCCGGGCAGACTTGTGTCAGTTATCGGTCTTAAGTTTGTAATTGACGAGGTTCAGCAAGGCGGTGACAGTAAAAAAATAGTTCTCGGCATAGCCCTTATGGTAGGTATACTTGTTCTGGGTGAAGTTTCTACCTCTGTTTTCTTTGAATTTTTTGTTCACCGTGAAAGAGAAAAGCTGGATATAGGCATACAGTCACTTTTTTATAAAAAAGCATCTCAGATTGATATGAAAAAATACGATGACCCTGTATATTACAGCGATTTTATTCTGGCAATTGAAAACTCATCGGATAACCTTAAGTACGTTCTGAGTATGGTTAAAGGGTACGTAGGTGAAATAGTTTCGTTTATTACTCTTTCTACCATAATGTTAACAATTGACCCTGTTTGTATATTGATTGTTCTTGCATACGTTATAATATTTTTACCTTTGGGTAAATATACAGGTAACCTGCAAATGAAAAGGCGTGAGGAAATAACGGAAAAGCATCGAAAGGGTGACTATTTTGCCCGTCTTTTCTATCTTCCCGACTATGCAGGCGAAATAAGAACAAGCGGTATATATCCTCTTTTAAGAAAAAGGTTTAACGAAAGTGCGGAAGAAGTTGTTGCAACTCAGAAGAAGTATGTTAAAAAGCTGGATTGGCTTTTCTTTATACAGGATTTTTCTATGCAGGGTATTGGCTTTATGCTGTGCCTTGGCACATACATCGGTTACCAGACTATTGTTACAGGTAAAATGAGCGCAGGTGATTTTGTTGCTACCTTTAACAGCGCCTTGCTTATTGGCAGCAGTATTTTGTTCCTTACAATTTATAGTGTAAGGGGCTTTACCGAAAGAGCAAAAATGATTGAAAAATGTCGTGAATTTTTATCTGAAAAAGAAGAGATTACCGATGGTAGCCACGTGGCAGAATGCGGTAAGCCCGAAACAATTTCTGTGGAAAACATAAGCTTTTCTTATGAAGGTAACGAAAAGGATTCGCTTGACGGTCTTTCACTTGAAATCAAGCCTTATGAAAAGGTAGCACTTGTGGGCTATAACGGTGCAGGCAAAACAACTCTTACAAATCTTATTTTGCGACTTTATGATGTTAAAGACGGCAGTATTAAAATAGGCGGAAGAGATATAAGAGAAGAAACTGTCAAATCTCACCGTGAGCGCTTTGCGGCAGTTTTTCAGGATTTTCAGATTTTTTCTGCAACCATAGGCGAAAACGTTGCCCTTTCTTCTGAATATGATGAAGAAAGAGTTTACGAGGCATTAAAGGCGGCAGGCTTCAATAAGGAGCTGCCTGATGGACTTAACACAATTCTTCTTCGTGAATTTGATGAAAACGGTGTTATGCTTTCAGGCGGTGAGCAACAAAAGGTTGCAATTGCAAGAGCCTTTTACAAAAATTGCCCTTACGTTATTCTTGATGAGCCATCTGCAAACCTTGACCCTGTTTCAGAGTACGAATTGAACTATGCTATGATGACAAAGGCAACAAACAAAACAGTTATTTTTATTTCTCACAGATTATCTACAACACGTAATGCAGATAAAATATTTATGATGGAGAAGGGAAAAATAATTGAAGAGGGTACACATGAGGAGTTACTTGCCTTAAACGGAAAATACGCAGAAATGTTTAATTTGCAGGCAGAAAAATACAACGTATAAAAATAATAACCAAATAAGTTCCCCTTAATTTATTAAAACCTACGAAAATAAGTTAAGGGGATTTATTTTGTTTGATTTTGGTGGTATCTGTGGTAGAATAATACTGTATTATTGTGGCAGTTTGCCATTAAAGGAGGAAAAAACTTGCAAGAGAAAAAATTAAATTATAAAAAGACCATACTTACGGGTTTTGGTTTCCTTGCATCTTCTATTGCGTGGGCTATATATGACCCGTACATTACAAAAATACTCAACAAAATTCTTTCTGAAAGTGCCTGGATTTCAGAATTAAGTGAAAAATTAGGTAACTCCATACCTCTTCTCAGAGGCCTTGCAGAAGCACAAGGTGAAGATATTGCAAGAGGTACAGGCTTTACTCTTGTTCCGTTGTTCATTGGTATTATAATGACCTTTGATAATATTTTCGGGGTTATTTTCCAGCCAACCTTTGGTAAGCTTTCTGATAACTGCCATTCAAGGTTAGGTAAGCGCCGTCCGTTTATTGTAAGCTGTGCACCTATATCTGCAGTTCTTTTTGCGCTTATTCCTATTGTGGCGCTCAATGCACCTGTTGAATACCGTCTTCCGGTTACAATGTTAATGGTTATTCTTTTTGTTTTCTCAATGTCCTTATGGCGTGCACCTGTTGTTGCTCTTATGCCGGACCTTACTCCGCCACACTTACGCTCTGAGGGTAACGCAGTTATTAACCTTATGGGCGGTGTTGGCTCTGCAGTAGGTATGATTGCAGGTACAATTGCAATTGCTCTTTGCACACTTTTCACAGGTGTTTCAAAAGAACAGATTGAAGCAGATGAAACACTTTCATTCCCTTATGTTTTCATTATCGGTTCAATTGTTATGATAATCGGTATGCTTGTTCTTCTTTTCTTTGTTAAAGAAGAGGATACAAGTATTAAGGTTAAGCTTGAAGCAAATCAGCAGGCAGACCTTAAGGCAAAACGTAAGGCAGAAAAAGAAGCAGCTAAAAAGCAAAAGGCTGCTCTCAAGGCAGAAAAGCTTTCAAGGGCAGAAAGAAAGAGTCTTTTCTTTATGTTAGGTTGCCTTTTCTTCCTTTTCTGTGGTACAAATGCTATTACTACATTCTTCTCACTTTTTGCTCAGGAAATTCTTCACATGATTACTTCCGAAGCAACAATTATAATGCTTATTTTTGCAGTTTGCTCTGCCGCTGCTGCTATCCCGGCAGGTAAAATGGGCAAAAAGTTCGGCAGAAAGAAAACAATACTTGTAGGTATTTCTGTTTTCCTTTGTGCATTTATTGTATTTTTCAGCGTGTTCCTTGTTATGCTTGGCAACAAAGACCTTTCAATCGGTAAATACGTTGAAATTAACAATGCATATTCCTCTGTTGATACAAAAATAAATGACTTCAACGCTATGAGAACTGCTGATGCAAAAGCAGAAGAAAAAGAAACAGGCAAAAAGGTTGAGGTTAACGTGCTTAATATGGATACCTATATTGAGTACAACATTGCCCTTCAGGCAAAGAAGGACGTTACAAAATATGCTGATTATAAGGAATTTGATAAATATCTTCAAACCAGCGATAATCTTGATTTCTTCATTTACGATAACGATATTAAAGTGGACCTTGAGGTTCAGGAATATTACGATTATGCAGATGCAAAAAATAATGGCGAAGACCTTAGTGCATATTCTGAATATTATGAAGAGTTTGAATCATACGTTCCTTCAGATGACCACATAACAACCTACGAGGCAGTTATTGCTAAGGCTCAGAAGCTTTTAGGTCAGGATGAAAACACAACGTTTGTTAATGCAATGAAGGGTCTTTCAGAAACAGTTTCAGACGTAACAGCAATTCTTCGCGTGCTTATTTACCCTGTTCTTATTTTGGGTGGCGCAGCAAATATGTTTATTACTGTTAATACTCTTCCGCTTGTTCTTGATATTGGCGGTGTTGCTAAGGTTGGTACATTTACAGGCTACTATTACACAGCAACATTCTCTGCACAGATTGCATCACCTATTCTTTACGGCTTTATCAGAATGTTTGCAAGAACGTATATGTCACTGTTCTATTACAGTCCGATTATGTTCGCCCTTGCAATATGCTTCCTTGTTTTTGTTAAACACGGCGAAGCAGTGCCCGATGAAGTAGTTAAGAAAATAGAAGAAGAAAACGATTAATAAAAAGCCCTTACCCATTGGCGTGATCCTCTTAATGGAGTATCACGCCAGTTCTATTCGCCTGCGGCGGGTTCTATTGCTACGCAGTGTTATTCGGCTTACGCCGAGTGATATTTGCTTCGCAAGTTTATGGCGAATAGAATATCACTGAAGCCGTAGGGCTTCAATATCACTTTCGCAAAGCGAAAATATAACGCTGACTTTAGTCAGTATATCACTTAACAGACAAAAGAAAGAGAAGACTCGCCGAAAAACGAATCTTCTCTTTTCTGTTGTTAGTGGGTTTGGGCTACTGCCCAGCTGAATTTGTGCATACAAATGCGATGCTGGTTCTTAACAGAAACAGGCATGATTACAAATTTTCCGATAAGAACAACACCTATTTGTCGGGAGTTTTGTTTTACGGATTATTGGTGCCTGCCGGATTGTTACCGAGTCTGTTAAGAAACAGATTTGAGGTAATAACAAGAACAAGCATAAGGATTGTTACCGAGATAGGAGAGTCGATGCCGTAGAAGGGGGCGCAGATGAGTTCAAAAAGAACGTCGAATATTTCCGTTGCGCCCAGTGCGGAGGTCATCATCGTAACGACTGCAACCGCAAGACCTGCGGCAGAATAAATGCTGACTATTTTAATCCACAGAGCCTCACCCATCTTGTAGGCAATGATGATTGATGCGATAACAAGAACTGCGTAGCCCGAGGCTGCAAGGATTTCGGCAGCGTTTGGAATTGTTTTGAGTATTTCGGGGACAAGCTTTATAAGCTTGAGTATGTACGGCGCTCCGAGAAGCAAACCGCAGACCACGTAGAACGTGAGCCTTACGTTTTTCTTATCCATTTTCAACAGCCTTTCTTAATGCTTTTGCAAGCTGGTCGGGACAGGATGTGCTTTTGAAGCCGCAGCGTATGCCCTCGAGCCTTGCGATTACTTCCTTTGCGTCCATTCCCTCAACGATTGCGCCGATGCCCTTGAGGTTGCCGTTGCAGCCGCCGTGGAACTGAACGTTTTTTACCTTTCCGTCTACAATTTCAAAGTCAATCATACGGGAACAGGTGCCGTTAGTTTTATACTGATAGGTCATATTATCACTCCTTTTTACCATTTTACACTATTTCGGGTGTCTTTTCAAGCTACAGGAGTATATATAATAATGAAAATATGAGAAAAAAGTCACATTTCTCATAAAGCAGCAGAACGATTATGGGTAAAATCAGCGATTGATCTTTATCGGTGGCTGAATTCATTTGTTATCACCGCCCATAATTCCGCCAAGAGCAGGCAGAATTTCAAACAGCTTCATCATCTGCACAGCTTCATCAGCCCTTTTTCTTCTTTTTTCGCTTAATAACGGCTTGAGCGCCTCTATCAGCCTGGTGCGGTCATCCTTTTTGTTCATTGCGCCCATAAGGGAGCTTATTTTGGCAATCATCTGAGCATTGCCAAGCATATCCGCAAGGTCAGGGCCCGAATTGCCGCGATTTTCCCCGCTGTCCTGCGATGAAAAAAAGGATTCTGCCGCATTGCGCAGGTTTTCCATATCTTCATCCGTAAGACCCGATAAAATGTCATTTATGCTGTCCATTATCCGTCACCCGTAGCTTATTTCTTGAATCTGCGCAGCAGCTGCTGTGCCTGCTCGCTTTTCAGCAGCTCCTCCAGAGCCTTTTTATCGCCAAGAACTCTTTTGATTTCATTCATTTTGTCTGCAGGCACTTTGCTTTGCACAGCGCCCATAATGTCCTCTGGCGTTCCGCTTTTTGACGCCTGAGCCATTCGCATCAGTTCTTCAAAGGAGAGATTATCTTTGCTTATTGCAATCACCGCCTTTTAGGTGTATAATATAAAATATGCTGAAAAAATTAAAAGTATGAGGATTGGGTATGAGAATAATTGTTTTTTCAGATTCGCACGGCTCAACGGGCTGTATGCGTGCGGCTTTGCTTGACCATCCCGAGGCGGATATGATTATTCATCTTGGTGACGGCGAGCACGACCTTGAAAAGCTGAGCGACCTTACGGCGGGCAAAAGGATTGTTCAGGTTTGCGGCAACTGCGACCTCTACTCGTTTTTGCCTGTTAATGAAATTGTTGACGTTAACGGAACAAGAATTTTCTGCACTCACGGATTTAAGGAGCTTGTGAAGCACGGTACGGAGCAGCTTGTTGAAAAGGCACGCAGCCTCAACGCTTCAATTGCATTATATGGGCACACACATCAAACGGTTACCCGGTATGAGGACGGACTTCATATTATGAATCCGGGCAGCATCAGGGGCGGAGAATACGGAATTATTGATATAACACCTTCGGGCATAATGCTTTTGCAGATGGACGTGTAATATTTAGCCACCGCAGGGAATATACTTCTTTCAGGCGGTGATATTATGTTTGTTTATTCTGTAAAAACTTCAAAGGTAAAAATTGCGGTGCTGCTGATTGCGATTGCTGCGGTAGTTGCAGCCGGTGCAATGATGCTTACGGGCGGCGAAAAGCCTGCCGCAAACGACAGCTTGTTCAATATCAAGGCGGAAAATCCGGCAGAAAGGGCTGCGTTCCTTTCTCAATTCGGATGGAAAATATCTTCCGACCCAGTTGAGGTGAGTGAGGTTATTATTCCCGAGGATTTTGATGCAGGGTATACGGAATATGCGGCAATGAACAAGGCGCAGGGCTTTGACCTTGAGCCGTATAAGGGCGTGCGTGCAAAAAGATGGACTTACAGCGTGCTGAATTATCCTATGCTTGAAAACTCGGCAGAAACCGTGCAGGCAAATCTGCTGATTTATGACGGCAGGGTTATCGGCGGAGACGTTTGCTCGCTTGAGCTTGGCGGATTTATCCACGGTTTTGAAAGGCCGAAGAATACTGTGCCGCAGACAACTGCGCAGCCGATGAGCGCCGTAGAGGTTACTTCAAACCAAACAGATTAATAAGATTATCTGTTTTATTTTTCGGAAAAACTTGTTACAATAACTATATATGTGCAACATATATGCAACAATTTTGTTGTTTTTTGACACTTATTATATAGGCGGATAGTTTAAAACGGAGGGAAATTATGCAAAAGGATACCAAAAAACTTATCTATTATACTTTCATCGAACTTCTCGAAAAAAAGCCGTTTGACAGAATAACTGTTAAAGATATTGTTGAAGCCTGCGAAATTAACCGCAATACGTTCTATTATTATTACAGCGATATCTACGATTTGCTTGAAGAAGTGTTTATGAAAGAGCTTAATGAGCTTTTTGAGGCACACAAAGAGGGCAGATCATGGGTTGAAGCGTTTATGAAAATAGGCAACACTGCCTACAGCCATAAAAAGATTATCAACAATATCTGTGCTTCGCGCAGCTATGATTACCTTGAAAGCTATATGTATAAGGCGTGCAAGATCATTGCTGTTGATGCCGTTCAGGCAATGGCGGAGGGTATGCTTGTTCCCGATGAGGACGTTGAGTTTATCGCGTCGTTCTATGAATATGCTTATTTCGGCATTATTTCCGAGTGGTTCAGAACAGGAATGCGTGAGGATCCGCTGAAGCTTGCAACGCAGATATGGCTTGTATCGGACCATATGAGATATGCGCTCAGAAAGAGCGAAAAACGGGCAAAGAACAGGTTGGAAAATGGAGATTCTATTACAGGATAAAGATATTGCCGTGTGCATTAAGCCTGCAGGTATTGTAAGTCAGAGCGCTGACGGCGGCAGAGATATGATTGCTTTGCTTAATGAAATCTTTGCAGATAACGGCGAAGATGCGAAGGCATTTCCCGTTCACCGTCTTGACAGAGAAACAGCAGGAATTATGGTTTATGCCAAGAATTCAAAGGCTGCGGCGGCGCTCTCAAGGCAGG
This sequence comes from Acutalibacteraceae bacterium, assembly GCA_045603625.1. Lineage (GTDB taxonomy): Bacteria > Bacillota > Clostridia > Oscillospirales > Acutalibacteraceae > DTU089. The sequence continues at coordinate 27,203 of JAZUMM010000054.1, forward strand.
CAGAGCAGAACAGCATAAAAAAACGTTATTATGCGGTTGTGCAGGGTGCTCCCGATGAAAAAAGCGGCGTACTTAAGGATTTGCTTTTCAGGGATAAGCAAAAAAATAAGACCTATACGGTCAGAAGAATGCGCAAGGGTGTGCGCGAGGCTTCCCTTGAATATAACGTAATGGCAGAAAAAGAGGGGATGACCCTGCTTGATATCCTTCTGCATACGGGCAGAACTCATCAGATAAGGGTGCAGTTTGCAAGCAGAAAAATGCCCCTTTACGGCGACGGAAAATACGGCGGCGGCAGCGGAAAGCTTGCGCTTTTTGCTCATACGCTGGAATTTACCCATCCCGTCAGCGGCGAAAAGCTGATTTTCTCCGCAAAGCCCGATAAAAATGAATATCCGTGGAATCAATTTGAAATTTAGCAGGCAGCTTCGGCTACCTGCTTTTTTACGTTTTCATAACAAAAACGGCACAACTCCCCA